>JANOWU010000252.1:0-8345 GCA_031418035.1 Acidimicrobiia bacterium | reverse complement strand
GCGGCACCTGGACGATCGTGGCATCGACTGGTCCGGGCGGTGGTTCGCGTCGCATCATCGAGGGATCGATGAAGGTCACGTCGCCCCTGCCCTTCGTGAATGGCCAGGCCGAACGGGCCATCGTCAGTGGCCTTCGTGAGCGGTTGGAGAAGGAACCCCAGATCGTCGAGACCTGGTTGAAACTCAACCCCGCCTGACGACACCTACGCTGGGAGCATGAGCCCCGTCGCTGCACTGGAACGTGTGATCCACTGCCTTGATCGTGCGCACGAGACCGGTTTCAAGACAAAGGCATTCCTGCGCGCCCTGCAGACGGTCCGGGCATCAGACCCGGCCGAGATTCAACGTCGTGCTGACGACGCCACGCTGACGGGACTCGAAGGTATCGGCGACTCAAGCGCGCGTGTCATCACCGAAGCCTTGAACGGCACACGCACCTACCTGGACAAGCTCGAGCGCGAAACACAGGTGCCGATCTCCGACGAAGGCGCCCGGTATCGCGAGGCACTGCGCGGCGACTGCCACCTCCACAGCAGATGGAGCGACGGGGGTGCAACCCCCGCCGCCATGGCCGAGGCAGCCATGGCATTGGGCCACGACTACATCGTGCTCACCGATCACTCCCCTCGCCTCACCGTCGCCCACGGTCTGAGCGCCGAGCGACTTCGCGAGCAGCTTGCAGAAATCTCGGCACTGAACCGATCGCTGTCGCCGTTTCGGATCCTCACCGGAATCGAGGTCGACATTCTCGAAGACGGATCACTCGACCACGCCGACGACATCCTCGAACAACTCGATGTCGTCGTGGCCAGCGTCCACTCGAAACTGAAAATGGACAGCGCGCTTATGACACAGCGAATGTTGCGGGCCGTGCGTTCACCGCACGTCGACATTCTCGGTCACTGCACCGGACGCATGATCGGCAAACGCGATCCTTCCAGCTTCGACGCTGAGCTCGTCTTCGCAGCCTGCGCCGAGTCCAACACTGCAGTCGAGATCAACTGTCGGCCGGAGCGTCTCGATCCACCGCGGGCGTTGCTGGCGCAGGCCATCGAGAAAGGATGTTGGTTCGCTATCGACTCCGACGCCCACGCCACCGGTCAACTCGAGTGGCAACCGCTGGGCTGTGATCGGGCGGCCGAATGCGACGTTCCGCTCGACCGAGTCATCAACACCTTTGGCGCCGACGATCTGCTCCGTTGGGCGTCGACGCGAACGTAAGTGCACAGATAGTCGACGGGCGCTAGCTCTCCGCTTCGGCAGCGAGCTCCAGCCACTGTTCTTCGGCCGCATCTATCAACGCTTGAGCCTCGGCCAGCAGGGCGCCGGAACCCGCGATCTGCACGTGATCTCCCGCAGCGACGGCTGCGTCGAGCCCGACCTGCGCGCCGTCGCGCTGCTTTGTCGCCTTGTTCAACGCCTTTTCCGTTTCCTTCATCAGCTGGCGCAGTGTCGACGCGGAGCGCACAGGTTTCGCGGTCGCCGAGGAGCCCGACGCGGACGAGGAGCCCGACGAGGACGTGGAGGTCGTTGTTGCCGACGTCGACGCTGTGCTTGATCCTGTCGGGGCGTTCGGTGTCGAAGGCAGCGCCGACGTTGCACCGGTACCGGCTCCGTGGCCGACCGAAGCCGTCGAACGTATGGGTCCGCTCGATCGAAGCGCAGCCCGCTGATCACGCCAACCGGCATATCCGCCCATGACCACGGAGGCGCGGCCGCCCTCAATGGCGACCACGTCTTCGACCGATCTGTCCATGAACGCTCGATCGTGACTCACGACGACGAGGGTGCCGGGCCACTCCTCGAGGAAGGACTCGATCATGCGCAGCGTATCGAGGTCGAGGTCGTTTGTCGGTTCGTCGAGGAGCAGGACATTGGGGCGCTCGGCGAGCACGAGGAGGAGCTGCAATCGTCGACGCTCGCCTCCCGACAGCGTCCCCACTTGCGCCCATTGCAGGTCGTCGTCGAACCAGAACTGCTCCATCAGCTTCTTGTCTTCGGGCGTACCAACTGGGCGGACGTTTCCCGCCACGACTTCGCGTACTCGCTTGGTGGGGTCGAACTCGCGAGCAAGCTGGTCGTAGTAGCCGAGACGAACCGTCGGGCCGACGTCGACCGTTCCTGCGGCCGGGGCGAGTCGACCCGCGATGATCTCCAACAGGGTCGACTTTCCGGTGCCGTTCGCGCCGACGATGCCGTAGCGTCCACCCGGTTCAAGGAGCCACTCGAGCTTTTCGAACAACCACGGGCCATCGCCGAATCGGTGGCCGACGTCGAAGAGCTCGACAACCTTGTTGCCCAAACGCGGTGCCATTCGTTCGTCGACGCCTTGCCGGAATGAACCCTGCTGGGCACTGGCGGTCTTCCCCTGTCCCTCACCGGAACGTCCGAGGGCCGCGGTGAACTCGAGAGCACCGGCGCGTGCGGCAGCCTGGGGTCGGTTCTCGATCAGTGCTTTCGCCGATTCTATGTGTGCTTTCGGTTTTCGGGTTCGCGCCGGTGCACCGCGTCGAAGCCACGCCAACTCGGTCTTCGCCAGGTTTCGTCGAGTGGCCTCGGCGGCGACCGTTCGCTCTTCGCGCTCTTCGCGACCTTCGAGGTAGGCCTGATATCCCCCCATGGTGGGAGAGCCGACGTGAACGAAACCGTTCCCACGATCGATCTCGAGGACTTTCGTGCACACCCGATCGAGGACATGACGATCGTGCGTGACCATGATCAAACCCGAGCGTTCGCGGGCGAGTCGATCTTCGAGCCACGCAATTGCATCGAGGTCCAAATGGTTGGTCGGTTCATCGAGGATCAACAGGTCTGATCCACTGATCAACACTCTCGCAAGCGCGACGCGTTTCGCCTGCCCACCGGAGAGGACTGCGACGTTCGTGTCGAACAGCGATCCCATACCCAGCCGGTCCAGTACGGCTTCGGCCTCCCAGTGAACCGACTCGTCGAACCCGGCAACCGTGACTTCGCGGACTGTTCCCGACGTCAGCTTTGGTTCCTGCGCCAGCATCGCCACGCGAACGCCACGGCCTCGACGGACCACACCCTTCTCCGGAGCGATCTCATCACTAAGCATACGTAGCAATGTCGATTTGCCGCATCCGTTGATCCCGACGACGCCCAGCCGATCTCCGGTTTCGATGGTCAGCGAAAGGTCCGTGAACAGTGGGCGATCAGGGCGCGATGCCGAGATCTTGTCGGCGTCGATGAGGATCATGACGTTGCCGTCTGGTCATCTGTGGACTGATCGGTGTTTGGGCGGAGTTTCATGAGATTGGCATGCCCGAGACCGTTTGGCCGCGTCGGACTCGTGAATCGGTCGAAGGCCACGGAAATGAAAAGCGCGTGGGCTTCGGCATACGTCTCGTCGGTTTCAGGGTTGTACGAACGCGCCGTCGTGTAGATCTAGCGTCCATCGATTAGATCGATCACGCCTCGGAAGCGAATCGGCACATGGAGCGGCGTCGGGCGGCGATAGTTGACTTCCAGCTTTCCGGTCATTCCCGGACTGTTCGAGGTTGCCTGAACCATACCCAGCACCTCGTCGAACATCGCAGCGATCCAGCCCCCGTGAACGTGTCCGGGCGGGCCTTCGTAACACACGTCGAACACCACCGTCCCCTCCACGCCGCCCTCGGCGAGGACCAGCGAGGCCGGCGGTGCCGTCATGTTCGCCTTACCGATCACCGGCGACTGGTCGGCGAACGTGTCGGCGTAGGAGTCGATCGGGAGCGTGACCGGCGCTGCGCCGAGCGCCGGCAGCAAACCCACGACCGACCTGACCATCTCGGTGGCCGCGCGAAGTTGGGCGGTCGAGGCCTGGCTCGCGATGAGGGAGCGTGCCAACAATCGTCCCTCATGCGCAAGCGCGTGGAGCGCGGCCCGACGTTCGCTTTCGGGCGCTGTTGAACCTGGGATCACTGGCATTTCGTTCATTTCGGAGGGACCTACGCGACGTTGAATTCGACGATCACCGGCGTGTGGTCAGACGGCAGCTTTCCCTTACGGGCATTTCGATCCACGAAGGCCCACTGCAGACCGTTGACAATCGGCGCCGTCCCGAAGACGAGGTCGATCCGCATTCCCCGGTGCTGATGGAAGTCACCGGCCCGATAGTCCCAGTATGTGTACAGACGATCTTGTGAATACATCGCCCGGAACAGATCGGTAAACCCCCACGATTCGAGCTCAAGGAGCCGATTTCTTTCTGCGGGGGTCACGTGGGTCGAGTCTTTGAACTTCTTCGGATCCCAAACATCTCGGTCGTCGGGCGCAATGTTGAAATCACCGCACAGCACAACCGGCTTCTGCGGCGATGACATGCACACATAGTGCTCTCGCAGACGGGCCAGCCATTCGAGTTTCGCAACGTAGTGCGGGTCGTCGACCGTTCTACCGTTGGGAACGTAGACGCTCGTGATGGTTACGCCTCCGCAGTCGGCGGTGATCATGCGGGCCTCGTTCAGGACCCCGGCGACATACTCGTCGGGCTGACCGGATCCGACCACGGCATCGGAAAATCCGTTGGTCACGTTTTCGATGCCGACGCGGCTCAGTATCGCAACGCCGTTCCACTGACCGTGGCCGAAGTGCACCGAACTGTAGCCAAGGGCTTCGAAGGCCATCGAGGGAAACGCAGAGTCGGACAGCTTGGTTTCCTGCAAACACAAGACGTCGACGTTCGCGTAGCCGAGCCACTCTTCAACGCGTTCGAGCCGTACCTTGAGCGAATTCACGTTCCACGTGGCGACGCGCATCGCTCAGGCATTCCGTGATGTGGTTGCCTTCGCGGACGCGGCTCGCGTTGCCGGCACGGCCTTCCTGGCAGGTGCGACCTTTTTGGCAGGTGCGACCTTCTTGGCAGGTCCTGCCTTGGCCGCCGAAGCTTTCGCTGGCGCTGCTTTCGCTGGCGCGGCCTTCTTGACGAGCGCGGCCTTCTTGGCAGGTGCGGCCTTCGCTGGCGCGGCCTTGGTCCCCGAAGCCTTCGCTGGCGCGGCCTTCTTGACGGGCGCAGCCTTTGCTGGCGCAGCCTTTGCTGGCTCAGCCTTTGCTGGCGCAGCCTTTGCTGGCGCAGCCTTTGCTGGCTCAGCCTTCTTGGCTGGCGCAGCGGCCTTCTGCTGCGGTGCGGCCTTCTTCGGAGCTGCGGCTTTCACCAAGGCAGCCTTCGCGGGTCCGGCCTTCGCCACGGCTGCCTTTTTGGGTGCGGCGGCTTTTGGAACGGCCTTCACGACATCCTTGGTCGGGGCGACCGCAGACTTTGCTTCCTTCGGCGCCTTCCCCGACGTCACCGGGCTCGCTGACTTCGCGTTCGGCCCCTTCGCCGACTTCGCTGGTTTTGCCTTCACCGGCTTCGCCTTTGCGGTCACCTGACCCGGCTCATAAAACAGCAACGAGGGCTCGAGCAGGGTATCGGTGACATCTGATGTCGTGAGGGCGTCGGCACCGCTCGCCGCTTTTGTTCGACCTCGTTTGGCAGCGGTCTTCTTGACGGCAGCGCCGCTGGTCGCCGCTAACGATGCAAGTTCGCTGACAACGGAGGAGTCGGACTCGGGGTCGACGCCGGCGGAGGACGCGGCGGGCGTGTTCGGGAGGGCAAGCTCAATTCCGCGTCGTGTGGAGTCGAATCCCACGACGACGAAGGTTCGGCTTTCTCCGCGGCGAATTACCTCTTTGGCACTGCGAGGCGCAGGCGTCGAGATGCCTGATAACTGCACATAGCAACGCGCCGAATCCACCATGACGTAGAAGCCGTGTGAGGAGTACGTGTCGACGAGTCCTTCTACTTCGTGGGCGACTTTGTGATTCGCGACGAAGGACAGGAAGGAAATCGCATCGTTGATCGGTTCGAGATTTACCTCGACAGCTCCGCTTTCGCGGCGCCCGCGGCGTCGCCGTTTCTTGCTCGCGGAGCGCTCTTCGGTGATGGCCCGCTCGGGCACGACTGCAACCTCGGCTCCGGAACTGCGCCCTTTCCCTCGACGTCGCCCGCGGCCGCGATCATCGCGTCCACCGCGCTCGCCACGTTCAGCTCGGTCATCTTTGTCTGTACTGTCGGCGGTCGCGTTACCGGGTGAACCTTTGGTTGGCAGAAATGCGGGAGGGGCCTTCGGCACCGGCATCGGCTTCATCGCCTCGGGTGAGCCGATCCGCACCTGTGTGCGCTTCGCCTCACGAACCGCTTCGCGGCTCTTGGGTCCGCGGACCGGCGTACGTGGGGTGAACACCCATCCGAGTCCGGGGATTGGTTTGCCACCGACGAGTCGGCCTTTCTCGAAGAGCCAGTCGTAGGTTCCGTGGAACTCTTGGAACGAATCGTTCGAGAAGACGGTGGCGCCGAGTTTGTCGGCGACTTTCAAGATGAAGGAATCGCCTCGGCCGATGGTCCCAGCGGGAGGGGTAATGATCTCGCCTGCGTTGTAGGCGGATTCGAATATCGGAAGGTCTTTGGGATCTATCCGATTGGGGAATGACGAGTCGACGATCACCAACACGTCGGCACCGGGGTGCTCCTCGATGAAGCCGCGCACGGCTTCGTCAAGTTGCGAGAGGCTCGGCATAGTGCGACCCTCGGTGGCGACGTTGGAACCATCGACCACGACTTTGTACGCGGTCATATGATTACTTTCTAAATGTCCTGGCAACCCCAGCTAAGGACACGCGCGGACCAACGGCGAAGCGTTGACCCGACGAGCGCCGAATCAGCGGCGGATGGCAGGTAAAACGGAGGAAACTCGGTCGGCGGCTCGAGGACTTGCGAAAGTTCGCCAGTCTTCAGGGCACGACGCCGATAGGTACAGTCAACCACTGGTTTCGGTAGTCAGGGGAACATTCGACCTGAAAGTTGGTTCACTTGAGGCATCCGCAGCCCTATGGACCAAACATTCACGCACAGTGGCGGTTTACGGGGTTTGGTCGTCGAGGGCTTCCGGCGGGACGGGAACGGGGACGCCCCCATCCAGGGTTCCGGAGCTGACCACAACGGTGCGGCCCGGCCCTTTCATCCCGTCGCGTCGCATCAGCTGGGTGACCCGTGCTCGGAGTTCGCGGGCGACCTCCCACTGCTTTCGGGGCGCGGTCTTCGCCACGATCCGTATGGTGACGCCGTCGGCACCCATCGAATGAACGCCCTGCACCTCGGGCGGTTCCAGGAGGAGACTTGACCATTGCGCTTCGTTTCCGAATGCGCGGACCTCTCGGCTGAGCAGTTCGAGTACCCCCGGGATGTCGTTGTCGTAGGCCAGGGTCACGTCGACGATCGCTCGTGACCACTCCATCGAGAGATTCCCGACGACACGCACTTCGCTGTTTGGAACGAACCACACGGTGCCGTCGGCCGATCGCATTCGGGTCACTCGCAGGTTGACGTCCTCCACGGTCCCCGTCGACGCCCCGATCGTGATGACGTCGCCTACGCCGTACTGGTCCTCCAGCAGAATGAACAGTCCGCTCAGGTAGTCGCGTATGAGTGTCTGGGCACCGAAGGCCAACGCGATGCCGGCAATACCCGCGCCCGCGACCAGTGGACCAAGGTTGATGCCGACTTGCTCGAGAACCATCAATGTAGCAAGTACACTTACTATTGCCACCCAGAACGAGCCAATCGCTTCGCCAACCGTGCGAGCCCGCTGTTCGGTTCGTGTCGAGCGGGTGCGTTTGGGCGCACGCAATCGAGCGGCGGTGACCGCCCGACGTATGAGTCGCCGTCCGACGCGGGCAATGACAAACGCGAGGATGGCGATCCCCACGATGCGGAGGGGTCCGAGGATGAGGAACTCCGACGTCAGCGCACCCTTTCGAGACATACCGAGTTCGCGGAAGAGTCGGTAGAGGTAGCCGTCGCTCGACAGCGGCGTCGGATCGCTCAGAATCGGGACCGAGGTTCTCGGCGGGACGGTAGGAGTGGTCGCCACTCCGCCGAGTTTGCCAGATCTGCGGCCACGTCCGTGCTCGTCGGATCATTCGTGAACGGGTCGAGCGAGTGGGCAATGGGGGCTTCTTCGGGGTGACCCTTCGGGCTCCCTTTCTGGCGCACTCAAGAAGCGCGGGAAAAGGTCGGGCGAGATGAGGGTCTCGGCTGGTTTCGACCGGTTGCGAGTTCTATCGGTCAGACCATTTTGAGCTGCGGTGTTAGTGCGCGTCCCGACGGTAGAGTTGCGCTGATCTGCGCATCGCGACTCCGAGGGGAACACCATGCACATTGTTGACTTTGATGCACTGATCGATACCGTGCGCATGGTTCGAGAAGTTCTTGCTGACCTAGCGACACACCCGAACCAGGTTCTCTCTCCCGAGTTATGGGAACCGTTCCGAGCGGCGATGGTTGACCTCGGTGTCGTAGACGG
>JANOWU010000251.1:0-20098 GCA_031418035.1 Acidimicrobiia bacterium | reverse complement strand
CTTGTTTCATGCTGCGCACGGCACATGATCGGCTGAACCCGCCGTCGACGAGCAGCCGATGATGTGCCGCGCCTGATCGGCGTCAGAGGAACTGCGGCTTTGCGAGACGCCGAGACACGACGTCCGGGCGGCTTCTTATTGCAGCGGCGGACCAGGTGCCACGGGTGGGTTCGGCACGGGTGGCAGTGGATCGCCCGGAGATGGTGGAACCGGAATCGGTGCCGGTTCCGGATTGGGGACCGACGCCTCGACACGAGGGCGGGGAAACGTGGTGTTCATGATATCGACACGTATCGGATCGTCGATGTACTCAGTACGGGCCATGTACTCAGTACGGGCCATCGTTGCGTACGCGCGGGTCGCGCGAAAATCCGCCCCAACTTGACCAGAAGACCAGGCTCAGGATCGCCCCAATGATTCCGACGACCAGAAGTATCATGCCAACGGTTTGCAAGTTGATGCCCGACGTGGTTGCGGTGACCGCCCACCGCAGAATTGCGCCGGCGGCGATGAGCAGAATGCTTACGGTTAGTCCCATGGGGTCCTCCCTCGTTTGCCGGGGAGAATCTCTCCACGGCTCGTTTGGCTCCTACCCGGGATCCACCATGTCAAACATCGCGATGCAACATACGAAAACGCGCGACGTCGTCAACACCTCGGTGAACACGCCGGTCAGCACAGGAGATTCGAACCTTGCCGATTCGATCAACGACGACTATGCGTCATCGGTCAGCACGAGGAGATCACGCAGGCCGTGCGCCTGCCCGAGTGACATCGACAATTCCATTCGCGAGCGGGCCAGGTCCTTCTCAAAGGCCATGAACGCCGGCCCGACCTCCTGATCGAATGAGGACATAGCATCCTCTAGATGTGAACGGACCGTGTGTCTCGTGCACAGGGCAATGGATTTTGCCACCCGAATACGGTCACTTCGATCGGGGATCGTTGCGATCTCGTCGAGTTGTGTTGCCGCTTGCTCGAGTAGAGCCGACACTGCCCACATCGACGCTTCGATGGCGCCCGTGGCGATGCGTGATACGTCGTCGCGCTTGCGGCGAACTACCGGCAGTGCGGCGATGAGTGTGTCAGCCATTCCCGCCCATACCGCAGCCACGCCGACGGCGCCGAACCAGAAACCCTCCCGCTGTCCGTACCAGCCTGGAGGTCCGATAAACGAGTCGGCATCGATGCGCACATTGTCGAAGTACACCGTTGACACGCCGGCTTCACGAAAAGCTTCCGTTCTCCACGTGCCCGTATCGACGGAGATCCCGGGTTGGTTCAGTCGGACGAATACGAGGCGTTCGCCCTCGGGAGAGTCCGTTGTCATGAGTGCAGCATCGACAATCGTGGCTCCTCCACAAAATGATCGCTTGCCGTTGAGCCGGGGGCCATCGACGCCCTCCTCGACCCGGGTGGAGGCCGTCGACCCCGACGCCCACACGGCAAGAGCGGACTGCAAAGGTGGGCTCATCCCTGCCTCGAACGAGATCGCCAAAGCATCGGCGTGAGCCTCGAAGAGTCGTCCGACGCTGGCGTCGGCGGCCGCTTCCGCGCGAAGCGTACGAAACCGTTCCGCGGTATTCCCTAGCCCGGGAAACGGTAGAGAGATCCCCGTTCGTGCGCGCCGCACGAAGGTTCGAACGGCCAGGGAACGGTCGACGTTTGCGTCGTTTGACGGAGCATGTTCGCGGGCACTCATGTCGAGATACCGGTCTCGATCTCAACGTCTCGGTGGTCCCACGCGTACACCTGTTGGCGCAGGCATTCCGCGAACCCACCCGGCACCCGGCCCACGCCTCGGCCGCTGGTCACGACTCGCAGAGAGGTGGGTGACTCGATGCGGGCACCACTCTGTCGCAGGCGCGTCCAGAGGTCGCGGTCCTCCGAACGGGGGAGTGAACCCCACCCGCCTGCGTCGTTGTACGCGTCGAGGCGCACCCCGAGGTTCGCCGCGTGAACATGGGTGTGGTCGCCGTCGACAGGCAGGGTGGCGGTATAGGTGTTTCTGAAGTACTGGCGAGCTGCGGCGGGAAGCCCGTCAAACGAATGCACCTCGACGATGCCAGCAATCGCGTGGACATTGCGGTGTGCAGCATCGAGGTGGAGTCGTAGCCAGTTGGGCGGAACGGTTGTATCGGCATCGGTGTTTGCGAGCCAGGTGCGACTCGGTCGGTCAGTTTCGAGAACGGATCGGCCGACGGCAACCCCATGTGCGCGGGTTCGGGCCACATTCTCGAAGTCACATGTCACCACCGCCGAGTACGGCCGAGACCCAAGCGTGGCACGAGCGACCCCGACAGTCTGGTCTGTGCAGCTGTCGGCCACGACAATGATCGCGATACGGCGTGCAATTCCCGCGACACGTTCCGATGCAATGAGAACGGACCGTAAGCACGCTTCGATTCTTTCCTCCTCGTTTCGTGCCGGGATGACGACAACGATGTCGAATCGGGGCCGAAAGCGAACGCCATTCAGCGTCGAAAGCCAATGAGGAAGGGTCCTCATGGGGTCCACACGTCGATGACATGTCGGGGGTCGTGCGACGAAGTGTTCGACACGCCGAGCACAGTGGTCAGCACACGATGTACGTCGCGGCCGCCGGCCACCTGGAAGTCATGCGCCGATCCGAGCCAGTGACACGCAGCGATAGATCCCTTGGGTCGAAGGGTTCGAAACGCGACCGCGGCGACGTCGGCAATGGTTTCGCTCGGGAGGTAATACAGGAAGTCGGACAAGACGATGAGATCGAATGTCGAATCAGGCCAGTCATCGGGTACGAGGTGGTTCCCGAATTCGACGTTGGCAAAGGCCGACAGATGGCGCCGGGCGTGAGCCACAGCGTGTGTCGATCCGTCCCAGGCGACCAATCGTTTCGCACGGGTCGCCAATCGCGCCGTGAGTGTTCCATTGGCGCAAGCTGGCTCGAAGACTGCGTCATAGCGTTCGTCGGGAAGCATGGCCACAAGAAGGTCGAGCCTTCGTCGTTCGGGCCAGCTCGACCGATAGTTCCACGGATCTTCGTCGAGAGTAAACAGTTCGTCGAAGTGTGTGTGTAGTTCGCTCATTTGCTTTCTCTACGTGTAGCTACCTTTGTCCTTGTCGCAGTGTCAGTCATGACCAAAAGACCTCGGGTTCGGCTGCGGCGCGTTCTACCATCGAGTGGCCAACAATCGAGCGTCCGTAAACGTCGCTCGTCTGCGACAGGTATTGCTGGAGCGCGAGTCGTTTAGCGACGGTGGCCTCCGGGCTCGGCCGGAAGAGCTCTCCGCAATCAACCTTGAGATCCTGTTCGGACAGTTGCTCCCAACCCCAGATTGCGTAACGCAATTGGACGACCTCCGGGCCGTCGCAGGCGAACTCGATCGCTTGTGCCACTGCGCAGTGGTCGTCGTGTCCGTCATCGATTCGCGGGCCGACCACTACGTCAGCGCGCTTCAGTAGCAGCGACAACGCATTCGCAATCAGATGGACGTGCTCCTGCGCCCGACCGTCGGCGAAACCGAGGAATTCGGGCGGCGTCGTCACACCCAAGATGGCAACGGCGCGGGTGCACTCGGCCTCTCGAACGGCGCGCAGGTCGGCGACCTCGGGGTGCGACGCGGCCCCGTCGGTGACGACGACAACGCTGACGTCACTTCCAGCGCGCACGAGGTCGAAGATCAACCCGCCGGCGCCCAGCGTTTCGTCGTCCGGGTGTGGTGCGACGACCACAACTCGGCGCGGCGCTGGCGTGACTATCGAACCATTCTCGAACAACCTGCGACCGAGTGTGGCAGAGGAGTGCGAAGGGGCGACACGATCGAGCGACATGCTCAACGGACTACCCAAGGCGTGTTGCGGTCAAACTCTGCTTCGTACGCTCCCCCGTTCTTGGAGCGTGAGTCGCTCCGGGAGGGACTCACGCTCCAAGTACTGCGCTACCGGCGCCGCCGCGTCCTTCGCATCCTCGGATCGGCGATGCCGACCAGACAGGACCCTACGGCGATGGCGATGATGGCCATGAAGAAGTTTGCGAGTCGAAATCCGGTGAATGCCAATTCGAGCGGCTGATCTGCTTCGATGCCGTTCGCGGCGACTCTCGCCGATCTCGTCCGTTTGCCCGGAGCGGGGCGAGTCGCATCGGCTTCTTCCTCACCGGCTGGCGAAACACCGGACTCGTCTCGATTGGACGTGGCAGCGCGGACCGCAACGGGTTCGGGTTGGAACGCTGCGCCCGAGCGGGGCGTCGTCGACGAGGGACTCGGACTCGGACCGGCAGCGGGATCCACGGTGCGCGGCGTTGTCGTTGCGGTTGCTGATGTGGTTGTCGATGTGGTTGTCGTCGGGTCCGGCGTGACACGGCCGAAGCCTTCGATGACTGTCTGGACGTCGGAGGTGACCTGGTCTTGATTGTCGGAGAGGTCTGGGTCCGTTGACCCTGGTCCGCCGAACACTTCTGCGACATTCGTGACTCGTGGCGTGCTCCCGGCGATCCCCGTGATGAGGAAGGTAGCTGATGTTGCATTGGGTAGGTCGACAGCGCTCAGATAGCCGTTCGTCGGAACCTCGCCCGAACTCTTTTCGCAGGTTGCCGACATAGATGCCGTGCAGGTCCACACCGCGCTTTTCACCCCGGCTGGCATGAGGTCTCGAACCTTGGCTCCACGAGCGAGTGAAGGCCCCCGGTTCTCGACTACGACTTCATAGGTCACGGGCATGCCCTCCAGTACTTCCTTGGTCACCACGCGCTTGCGCAGCCGAAGGTTCGTAACCGTGTTCGATTCCGCCGAGTCGACTCCCTCGTTGTTCGGCGTTGGATCTACGTTTGCGTCGGACAGGTAGACCTGCGCCCTATTCGTAAGTGTGCCTGTGAAACTGGAGCTGACGTTGGCCGTCAACGTGATCGTGATCGTCTCGCCGACGGCGATGTTCGACAGCGTGTCGACTGCACCCGTGCCATCGAGTTGAGCACACGACACCGATCGGGGACCGCGGCACGACCACGACGCGTCGAGCAGCCCTTCGGGAATTGCATCGAGCACGCGAACGTCGTTCGCTGCCGAAGGCCCATGATTCACTACGGAGATCGTGTACGTGATCGGTTCACCGGCGACGACGGGTCCTTCGTGTGATTTCTTGATCTCGATGTCCGACGCTGGGCCGAGGACGTCCTGATCGGTTGACTCATCGTTTCCGCGGTTGCGATCCATGACACCAGCCGAGGGCCTGACTTTTGCGGTGTTCGTGAGCATTCCTCGTGCGTTCGTGTCGATCGTACCGGAATACGTTACGGTGACGCTCTGGCCCGATCGCAATGCAGCGGTGGTGTCGATTGGCCCGCGACCCGATGTCACGGTGCATCCATTGCATGTCCACATAGGGTTGCGCATGGCCTCGGGAGGCGTGTCGACGATCGAGACGCCAGGATCGCTCGATGGACCGTGGTTTGTCGCCGTGATCGTGTACACGACGGGACGGCCCGGAGCGATCGAAAAGGCGCCGTCGCTCTTCTCGATTCCGAGATCGAGCGTCGGCGTCAACTGGTTCGCATCGGTTGCTTCGTTGTCTTCGGTGTTGGGATCGAAGACCCCCGCTGCGGTCGACGCAACAACGGAGTTGACAAGCGATCCCGTGCTCGATTCCTGGATTGTTGCCGAAACGAAGAACGTCGCGGTGCTTCCCGGTCGAAGGTTTGTTGCGACATCGATCGAGCCGGTGCCTGTCGCGTCGGAACAGCTCCCCTCTGAATCTGCGGTGCAGGTCCACGTCACGTCGGTTAACTCCGGCGGCATCTGGTCGACGATTCGGGTTCCTGCAGCACGTGACGGACCGTGGTTTGTTGCGGTGATCGTGTACGTGACGCGCGTTCCGGGAATGGCCTCGGTTGCGAAGTCGGACTTCGTGACTCTCACATCGGCGTGCGGCGCGAGCGCACCGATATCGGTGACCGAATCGTCCTCGACGCTGAGGTCGGTCAGTGCTTGCGGCAGCGCCACTGAGGCTGAGTTGATGACAGAACCGATCGCCTCGGACGTGATCCGTGCACGAATGTCGTACGTGACAGCGCCTCCGGCGGCGATGGTCGCCTCCGTGCGTATATCACCCACACCGGTGCTGCTCCCGAGACAACTCGATCCCTCACTGGCGCTGCAAGTCCACGTGGTGGAGCTGAGCACCGAGGGCATCTCGTCGATCACATCGACGCTGGCTGCCGTCGACGGGCCCTGGTTCGCGACGGTCACTCGATACGTGATGTCATCACCGGGGATCAACAACACGGGGGAGTGCGATTTGGCGACGCGCACGTCCACCGTCGGCACGAGAGGCTCGGTCATTATCGTGCTGTCGTCGGTCGGGCTGGCGTTGGTGATTCCACTCGGCAGGGTTGCCGTAGCTCGATTCGAGAGAAGCCCTACGGCGGATTCATCGATATGTGCGCGTACAGTAATCTGAGCGGAGTCGCCGGCGGGGATGTTTACGGAGAGGTCGAGGTCGCCCGCTCCAGAACTCTGCGCACAGTTCGCCCCTCCTACACCGGCGCATGACCACGTCGCGCGAGACAGCGAAGCTGGGAGCGTATCCACGACGCGAACACCGGGGATGTCGGACGGCCCGGCATTGGTGACCTCTATTTCATAGGTCACGTCCCGACCGGGAACGGGAGGGCCGCTGGTCAACGATTTCCGGATCGTGAGGTCGCCAACCGGATTGAGCCCCGGGTTGTCGTCGGCCGAATTGTTCGAGGGATCGGGATCGGTGACGCCCGTTGGTGCGAATACGGTTGCCGCATTGGTTATCGGGCCGGTGGCCGACGAGGAGACCATGGCGGTTGAGGAGTAGGTGACACTGGCACCTGAGGCGAGATTGGCAAATGCGTCGAGGTCGCCGGTACCCGAAGAGCCCTGTGCACAGACGGCCCCGATCGATGCCGCGCACGACCACACTGCGTTCCCAATACCTTGGGGCAGCCGATCGATCGTCTGCGCACCGTTCACGTTCGAGGGTCCATTGTTGGTGACGACGATTGAATAGGCGACGAGACGGCCCGGCACCAATACCGACGGGGCGTGAGTCTTGACAACCGAAAGGTCAGCAGTGACCACCAGGTGAGCGGAATCCGTTGCCGAGTCGTCGCCCGACGTGGTGTCAATGACGCCAGCGGGGCTGAAGAGGGTTGCCGTGTTGTCGAGTATTCCCTTTCTCGAGGGCTCGACATCGGCGTCGACGACGAACGTCGCATGAGAGTTCGCGGGTAGATCCACCGTGGACGCTATCGAGCCCGTACCGCCACCAGAAGCGCAGCTGGCACCGTTGGTGCCGACACAACTCCAGGTAGCACCGAGCAGTGCAGGAGGAAGCGTGTCTTCCACGCGAACGCCCGGGGCGTCCGATGGGCCCTCGTTACGGGCAACGATTCTGTAGCGGACACTCTGGCCGGGAACGACGTTCGCTTCGGTGTGCGTCTTCTCGATCGACAGTGCGGCTCGGGGGACAACGACGGTCGAATCCGTGCTCGACGCATCGCCGGGGGTCGGGTCCAAAACCCCTGAACCCGACGTTGCCGTGGCGGAGTTCTCGAGTACTCCGGTGTGCGACGGCGTCACTGTGGCGACCGCAGTGAACGACACCGCCGAACCAGCCGGCATCTCGGCCGAGGTCGTGATGGAACCGGAACCATCCGTATCAGAGCACGAGGCACCACTCGAACCCGAGCAGGTCCAGCCGACGTTCGTCAGTGCACTTGGTACCTGATCCGAGATAAGAACCGAAGGTGCCGCCGAGGGACCCTTGTTCTCCACGGTGATCACGTACGTGATCGGGCGACCAGGAACAACCTCTACGCGAGACCGAGTCTTGGTTACGACCAAATCCGCCTCCGGCACGAGGGTATCGATGTCCGTGGAGGTGTTGTCCGCAGAGGAATGATCATCGACCCCCTGGGGGACGGTGAGGGTCGCGGTGTTTTGGAGTGTGCCCGTGGCCGTCTCGGAAATGGTCGAGCTCACCACGAACCTTGCCGAGGTGTTGGAACCCAAGTCCACTTCGGTTGCGATGTCGCCGGGCCCAGATGCCGACAGGCACCTCGCACCGACCGACGGCGCGCACGTCCACGTTGGATTATGCAGTTTGGCCGGAAGCTCGTCTCTCACGACGACACCCGACACGGCGGAAGGTCCGATGTTTCTCACGAGGATCTCGTAGGTGTGCGCTGTCCCCGGAGTGGCGTTGGTCAACGAGTCGCTCTTCGCAATAGACACATCCACGCGGCGGTCCAAGGATGTCGAGTCGGTTGCGGTGGTCGTGCCGAGCACTGCACCTTGTGACGTGTCCGGTGAGGGATCGAGGACCGTAGCGGGTAGCCGCGCTTCGACCGTATTGCTGAGGGTGCCACTGGCGAACTCCGAGATTCGGGCGTGCACCGAGATGGTGACGGTGCCGTCGAGAGGCAGGTTTGCCTGGAGCGACGGACTTCCAACCCCGCTCGCGGCAGAGCATGTGGCCGAGGCGGAACCAGTGCACGTCCACGTTGCGTTCTCCAGGACCGAGGCAAGAGGATCGTTTATTGAAACACCGGGAGCAGCCGAAGGTCCTTCGTTGTGAACGGTGATCGTGTAGTCCACATCGTTGCCAGAGACCAGCACGTTCGGTGCGTGCGATTTGGTGACCACGAGGTTCGCCGCTGGCGTCACGAGGTCGGAGTCGGTGGCGGTGTTGTTGCCGGGGTCTGGATCAACGATGCCGTTCGAGACCAGGGCCTGGGCAGCGTTGGTCTGAACGCCGGTGACGGTTGACTCGGAATCGACGGTCAGCGTGTACGTGACCGACGTTCCGGATGGTAGGTCAACATATGAATCAAGATCTGTCGATCCGGACGCGTCCGGGCATACTGCGGCACCGGTCGTGGTGCAGGTCCAACGCGGATTGCTGAGGCCCGACGGCAAATTGTCCACGATGTGTGTCGACGGTGCGTCGGACGGGCCGGAGTTGGCGGCCACGATCGTGTACACGCTCGGTTGTCCGGGCACGTGGGTCGACGCGTTGTTGGTCTTCGTGATGGATACGTCCGCCGTCGGGATGAGCGTGTTTATGTCGGTCGCCGAATTGTTCGACAACGACGGATCGGTCACCGTGCCCGATGGAGTCACCGTTGCGATGTTCGCCAGCGTGCCACGAGCGGAACTAAGGACGGTAGCCGTCATGAGGAACGTGGCCCGGCCTCCAGCTTTGAGATCCGCGGTTGTTGCGATGGACCCGGTGCCGCCCGCCGCCGCACACGACGACATGGCCGAAGCCGTGCAGGTCCACGACGCCAGGGAAAGCCCGGCCGGTAACAGGTCAGTGACGTTCGTGTCGATGGCATCTGAGGGGCCGGCATTGTTGACAACGATGGTGTACGTACTGGCGTTCCCCGGAATGGCGGAAGTGGTGGAGTCGGTCTTCGTGATCGAGAGGTCGGCTGTTGGAACGAGCAGGTCGGTGTCGACCGCAACATTGTTGGCGGGCGCAGGATCGGTGGCGAACGAGGCAAGCGTTGCCGTCGCGGTGTTCGCGAGTAGTCCACTGGCCGACGAAAGGATTGGCACACTGACCGTGATGGTCGCTGACTCGTTGGGTTCGAGATCTACGTTGGCCGCGACGGCCCCTGAGCCGTCGACGGTGTCGCACCCGCCGGTCAATCCAAGTGAAGTCGTGCAGACCCAGGCCGCATTGGCTTGGTCGAAGGGAGGCGGAAGAAGGTCGGTGATGGTAAGTGCACGAACGGCCGAAGGTCCGTGGTTGAGCACCCCGATCGAATAGGTGGACGTTGTTCCCGGGATCGTTTGCGTCTGTGCGTTGGACTTCGTGAGTTCGATATCGGCCGTTGGTTCCAAGGCGACCGAATGGGTGTCGGTGTTGTTCGTCGGATCTGGATCGACGGCGTCCGTCGGGCGCGTCACGGTCGCCGTATTCTGCAACGACGTTGTCGCAGCCGAACCTGCCCACGGGTCGATGTTCCCGATGACGGTGAAGACTGCCGTTCCACCGGCGAGCAGGTCGACGGTCGTGTCGATATTGCCCTGGGCACCACCAGAACTACATCTGCTTCCCGGAGTAGCCCCACACGACCACGACGCACCGGTAACGATCGACGGAATCGTGTCGACAACGCGCGAACCACTCATGGTCGACGGTCCAGTGTTCGCAACAACGATCATCCATTCGAACGCGCTGCCGGGGACAGCCCGAAGCGAGGTCGAGGTCTTGACGATGGATAGGTCACCGAATCGGGTGACGGCGACGACGACCGATGACGAGTTGTTACCCGGGTTGGAGTCGGTAATGGCGAGCGTCACCTGTGCGGTTGCGCTGTTTGTGATCGTATTGATCGACGACGCCGGATCGACCGTGCCGACGATCGTGAATGTGACTGAGCCGAGTGGAGCGAGGTCAACAGATGTCGCAACGTTTCCAACGCCGCTGGCAGGACACGATGATCCGGGCGTTGCGACGCAGGTCCACGTCGGATTCAACAACACCGATGCCAGGGCATCAGAAACCGTCGTTCCGTTGGCCGCCGACGGGCCATTGTTCCGAACCACTATGGTCACCCCAAGCTCGTCGCCAGCGCGCACACCCCCGGTACTACTGGGCGACGTCGCGACGACCGAAACGTCGACGATCGGCGTGAGAGCGGTCACGACCACCGCTTCGTTGGAACTCGGTGTCGGGTCGGACACTCCGGTCGGCAGCGTTGCGGTCGCGACATTTGTTACGGTGCCCGTTGCGGCGGGATCGATGGTTGCGGTGATCGTGAATTCGGCTGAGCCACCCGACGCCAGATCAACTGATGACACGATCGCGTCGGTACCCGACGGTTGCGCGCATACTGATCCGGCTGTTGCGTTGCAGGTCCACGTTGCCGATGCGATTCCCATCGGCAGGGGATCGGCTACGTCAACTCCTGACGCACTTGAGGGGCCTGTATTCGAAACAATAAGTGTATAGATTATTGTTCGTCCCGGCACCGCGGTGAGGGGTAGGCCGGTTTTCAGTACGGTGATGTCGGCAATTGGAGACAGTGCCGTTGTGTCCGTCGACACGAGGTCAAGAGGGGTGAGGTCCAAGACGCCTGCCGGCAGCGTGGCTGTTGCTGTGGTGGTCATCGTTGCGCGTGCGTTTGATGCCACTGTGCCGGTGGCAATGAAGGTGACCGTGCCCGACGGCGCCAGATTTACGAACTCGTCGATCGTGGCGCCCGAGCCAGACGACGATGCACACGCGCTTGCGGAACTGGCCGTGCATGTCCACGTGACATCGGTCAGATCGGTCGGCAGGGTATCGACCATTCGGACGCCGGATGCCGACGAAGGCCCGGCATTCGACACGACAATGGTGTAGGCGACAGTTGTTCCCGGGACCGCTGTGGTCAGGCTATCGGTGTTCGTAATGGAGATGTCCGCCTGGGGGGTGAGCGTGTCGACATCGGCTGCAACGTTGTCGGAGAGATCGGGATCGACGGCCCCGATCGGTGCAACCACCGTCGCGGTGTTGGTAACAGACCCGGAGATAAGCGGACTTACTGATGCCAGCACCACGAACGTTGCCGTCCCCGAAGGCGCGAGAGTTATCGAAGAATTGATGCCACCCGTGCCGGAGGTGGGGCAGCTTCCTGATACGGCGACGCACGTCCAGGTTGCCGACAGAAAGGATGACGAAAGCGTGTCCACGATCGTTGCGCCAGTCGCCGTCGAAGGCCCATCGTTGCGAACCGTAATCTCGTAGCGGCTGACGGTTCCGGGTGTCACGTCGAGGGAGTTGTTGGTCTTGGAGATGGAAAGCGCAGTTCGCGTAACCGCGTTCGAGGTGTCAATGGCATCGTTGTTGAGGGGGTTGGGATCGATAACGCCTGCCGGGTTCGAGATCGTGGCGACATTCTGAACGGTACCGGTCGCTCCGGCGAGAGCAGTCGCAGAAATGGTGAAAACAGCCTGTTCATGGTGCTTAAGGGAAATAGGCGCGCTTAGGTTTCCTAGTCCGCTCTCGGGGCACGCGCCGGGCCGCGGTCCAGTGCAGGACCACGTGGCGCCAGCAAGTTCAGACGGGATGATGTCGATCACGGTCGCGCCTTCGACGTCAGCCGGTCCGTTGTTGACCGCCACCACGCGATAGGTGATCGCGCTGCCGGAGACCAGTGTTCCAATGCGTGACTTCGTAGTGGCCAGGTCCGCCTCTGCGACAACGGTTGCGACGTCGGTGGCGAGATCGTTCGTGGTGTCCTGAATGGTGGAGGTAGTCACGGACGCCGTGTTGGTGAGGGAACCGGCCGGTAACCCCGGTGATATGTCGCCGGTGATCTCGAACGTTGTCGACTGGCCGGGGCCGACGAGGGCGTTGGAACAGGTCACCACCTGACTCACATCGGTGGAACAGCTCCATCCCGGGTCACTCGACGTCACGTTGGTGACGGTGACACCTGGAGCGAAGGGATCGGTCATAACGACATTTCGAGCCGACGACGGCCCCACGTTGGTGACATCGACGGTCCATGTTGCGGTGGTACCTGCGGGAAGGACGGTGGGCGCGTGCGATTTGGAAATGCGTACGTCGCCGTTCGGCACAAGTACGGAGGTGACACTGCCGGTGTTGTTGAGGCTGATGGGGTCCGTGACTGACGTGAGCACGGCCGAGTTCGTGATCGATCCTGAAATCGCCGGGTCCGATGTCGTCCGCACGACGATGGTGGAAGTGCCGACCGCAAGATCTGTCGCCGAACAGCTCACCGACGTGGTCGTGTTGGTGCACGACCACGAGGACGACGAAACGCTCGTCACCTCGAAGCCGGCAGGAAGGGAATCGCTGATCGTCGCTATCGGTGTAACCGACGGCCCGAGATTGTTCACGGAGATGGTCCAGTCGACCGGTAGACCAGGGACGATCACGGCGGGTAGGTGAGATTTCGTGACGGCAAGATCACTCAGCGACCCAATCGAGTCCGTGTCTGTTGATGTGTTGTTCGTCGAGACGGCATCGACGAAGCCGGCGGGTGCAGAGATCGATGCTGCGTTGATCAAGGAGCCCGATGCACTCGGTTGGAGAGTGGCGACGACCGTGAACGTGGCTGTTCCCCCGGAGAGCAACGTCACGGGAGTGTTTATCGATCCCGTTCCGGTCAGGGCGCACGACGACCCGGCACTCGCCGAACAGGTCCAAAGTGCACTTAGTACTGCCGCGGGCAACGTGTCGGTGACTGTTGCGGCGACGGCGGTCGATGGGCCGCTGTTCGACGCTGCAATCGTCCACGTGACGACTGACCCTGGCTCGACGCCGACCACACCGTTGGACTTGGTGATCGACAGGTCGCCAGACGTCGTGATCGTGTCGACGTCCGAAGCTGCGTTGTTGGACTGGTCCGGATCGGTCGTGCCGGGCGGCGAGGTGATCGAGACGGGATTGGTGATGCTCCCGGAGTAGGCGGCGTTCACCGTCCCGGTGACGGTGTAGGTCACGGTCGCCAGCGCCGGGAGTGACAGGTTTCCCGAAGGGCCGCCGATGCCGCTCGCACTTGGGCACGACGCACCCGAGCACGTCCACGTCGGGTTCTCGACAGCCGACGGAATTGCGTTGGCAATGACCGCGTTCGTGACGCCGACGGTTGCCGAACGATTGCTGAATGTCACTACGTAGGACACCGGGTTCCCGGCAATGCCGGTGGTCCGCGAGTTGGAGATCGCCACCTTGAGATCAGCGACGTTCGAAACGGTCATCGCCGCGGTGTTGGAGCTGGCGGTGCCAGACCCGAGGAGCGTTTGTCCTCGGTAGTCGATGGTCGCCGTGTTCGAAACAACGAGTCCGTCAGGTGCCCCCGCGTTCACGTGTACCAAGAAGGAAATCGAGGTGAATCCCGAACCCGTTGCAGCATGGTCCGGAGGAATGGTGCCGCCGACCAACGCCGTGGCGTTCGAACCGACCCGGATTCGGACAGCCGTTCCCGTGAACTCGCCACGATCATCGCCCAAAATGTCGCTCACCGTCCCGGCACCGGGTCCCGAATCGATGGAGAGCGATCCCGGCACATAGGTCGTCCATGACGGAATGACATCCTCGAGGACGGACCCCGTAGCGCCGTCTTGGCCCGTGTTGCGGACGTCGAGCGTGTAACGGATCTGGTCGCCGGCGAGGAGCGGAGTTTCGGGAGAGGTGTCCGTCGCCGTTTTGGCCGTGACGATTTGTGGGGCGTACAGCTCTGTGCAAAGCGTGACTACTGCGGGGAAGTACACGTCACCCACGGTCGCAAGGCCAATCGTGGCCGAGGTTGCGTTGTTGGCCAACACGGCGTTGCCCGGGTTTGACACCTCCAAGATGTCGGCGTCGAACCCCAACGTGTTTTGGTAGTTCGGCGACTTGGTGGTGACGTGGGCGCCACCCATCGATATCGAGGAGTTAAAGAAGTCGTTGGCCGGATTTACAGTATCTGAAATAACCGACCCGTTGATCGACAGTGCGTCGCCGGTCGTGCCACGGTCACCCTCGTAGGCAATGACACCCAGACGAGACGAGACGGTGCCCGTCGGGGGAGTCCGAAACCCGGCGACCGTGATCGTCTTCGGGATGGTCGAATTGACCGCCTCCAGCCCGTCGAACACCGAGCAGTTTCGTGTTTTGGAACCGGGAGAGCTGTAGTGGACGACCAGTCCCCAACCGCCGTGCGTGCCGCCCGACTGGGTGGCGTGGATGTCTGCGGCCCAATACGCGCCGTTGCCGGCGGCGGCGACGGTGGCGGTGACGTCGGCGAACGCGCTGTAACTCGAGTTGATCGTGTCGAAGGTCGTGGAGGCGATCGTGGTGTAGGTGGCTGCCGCCGGAGCCTTGAATTTCACGTTCGCCGCTGCGCTGGCCGTGCTGACGGCTCCCCAGTACAGGCCCGCAAAGAGGACGGTGGAACCGGCGGGTAGCGCCAGTGTCGACGAGGAGCTGTTGAAGGTTGTGGAATCCGTGTCGTCGTCGATGTGCACCATCGATTGGCCATTGTTCGTACCGGCATTCACGCCGGTCTGAATTCGTCCACACGCAACGCTTGCTGTGCAGGTCAAGATGGTGTTTGCGACGAACGCAATGTCACCCGGGACGTCGGCGGAGTAGCGCAACGCAAACGGTCGGGTTGCGGCGTGGGCCTGGGGCGAAAACGTCAGGAACGCCGTTGGAAAGGCCAGGAACAGTGAGAGGAGGCCGGCAACGACCCGACGTCGTACGACGCGTGGAGATGACATCTGAAATCCGTTTCAAGGGCGAGTACCAAATCGAGAATGACTGTGGTATCGGCAACGGAAAAGCCAATATCAAGTTAAAAATTGCAAACTATGAAATTTTATTGCTTGAGGTATTTCGAACGGGAGCTCGTTGGCCGGCGGTGGCTGGTTCGGGTGGACGCGACTGCGGTGCGCAAGTCGCTCGGGGTCATGCGCAAGCCGCTCGGAGCCCGGCGTTCGGACAAAGTTGCTTGACAAGAACTTACGGGCGGTAAATTATTGTGCCGCCGGTCACGTATCGCCTAGGGTTCGCCGTGACCGGGCCAGCCACAACCGAATACGACCGAGGGAATACGCATGTCACTCACCGAAGATCTTTCGCGCCCCGCACACCTACTCGGCAACGGCGCTCCCGTGCAGGAGGAGCAGACCATCACGGAACTGACCGTCGTGGGCAACATTCCGCCGGAACTGAACGGTCGCTACCTGCGAAACGGTGCAAACCCGTTTACCGGGATGAGTGACCACCCGTTCTTCGGTGACGGCATGATCCATGGCGTGCGTCTGCGAGACGGCAAGGCGGAGTGGTATCGGAATCGATACGTGAAGACTCCTTTCATCGCGAACCCTCAGCTCAACATTTTGGATCTCGAGGTCGCACTCGACATGGCGTGTTCGAAGGCCAACACCCACGTCGTCGGCCACGCCGGAAAGATTCTGGCGCTCGAAGAAGGACACTTCCCGTATGTGCTCGACGCGCAACTGGAGACCGTGGGACCGACGGACTTCGGTGGGAAGCTCACAGGGTCCTTCACTGCTCACCCGAAGATCTGCCCGGTGACCGGTGAGTTATTGGCCTTCGGCTATTCGGCGATGCCTCCCTACCTCACATACGTTCGGATCTCCGCCGACGGTCAGTTGGTACAGCGTGAAGAGATCACCGTCGGTGGGCCAACGATGATGCATGACTTCAACGTCACGCAAAACCACATCATTTTCATGGACCTTCCGGCAGTGTTCGACATGGACATGGCGCTGCGAGGCGAAATGCCGATCCATTGGGACGACAACTACCCAGCGCGCTTAGGAGTGATGCCCCGACACGGAAACGATGCCTCCGTCGTCTGGTACGACATCAACCCCTGTTATGTCTTCCATCCGCTCAACGCATATGAAGATGGCGACACCATCGTTCTCGATGTGTCACGCATGAGCCACGTATGGCGCGACGGAGCCATGGATTTTCCCAGTCCCATGCTGTATCGCTGGACAATCGACACGAAGACGGGCAAGGTCGCCGAACGACAGATCGACGATCACCCCGCAGACTTCCCACGGGTGCCAGACAGCCGCATCGGACTCAAGCACCGGTACGGCTACCTCATGGGCTTCGATGCTGCCATGAGCTTCGCCAACGAGAAGGACTCCTCCGGGAAGTTGCTCAAGTACGACCAGGAAACCGGCACGCGCTCCTCCATCGATGTCGGACGGGGTCGTCAGCCGGGGGAGGCCGTGTTCGTGCCTGCAGACTCCGCAAAGAATGAGGACGATGGGTACCTCATAACGTATGTGTACGATGCAAATACGGAGCACAGCGAGTGCGTCATCTACGACGCAGCAACGATGAGCAGCGAACCGGTCGCTACCGTAAAGCTGCCCCGAGTGCCTTTCGGATTCCACGGCAGCTGGGTCGATGCCAGCGTCGCCGACTGATTTACTTCTGCACGGTACCGTGAGCGCGACGCCGAAGTGTCTGGAGGAAGTGAGCGTCGGCTGGCTGGCGGCGACGCTTGACCTGTCGATCGACTCGATCGACGTGCACCAGATCGCCCAAGGACACGGATTCATGGGGCAACTCGCTCGAGTGACCGTGCGGTCGTCGGACCCGAACGCCCCCCGATCGGTCATCGTGAAGTTGCCGACCTCAGACCCGGGTGGTCACTTCATCGGCGAACTGATGCGAGTGTGGGAGCGCGAGCACTGCTTCTATCGCGACGTCGCACCGCACCTGAACATTCGGGTGCCGAAGGCCCTGTGTAACCTCAACGACCCGCCGTGCTTGGTCCTCGAGGATTTGTCTCCGGCCGTGCCCGGAGACCACGTCGCGGGGGCAACGCTCGATCAGGCCCAACGAAGTATCGACCTATTGTCTCGACACCATGCGGCGTGGTTCGAACATCCGCTGCTCTCGACGTTCACCTGGATGCCAGGGCTCGACGACCCGTCGATTCTCACGTTGGGCGACACGTTTGCGATGGGTTGGCCGATGTTCCTCGAACGCTTCGACGGGCAACTCCCGACTCGTTGTCTGCGGTGGTGTGAACAGTTCGTCGAGGGCATCCCCGAATGGATCGCTGGTCACTACAAAGATCCGGTCACGATCATTCACGGCGACTTTCGCCTGGACAACCTGTTCTTCCTCGATGACGGCACCGTCGCCGTCATCGATTGGCAGATGAGCATGCGGGCCCCAGGGCAAACCGACCTCGTGTACTTCTGTGCGAACAACCTGAGCGTCGAGTTGCGTCGTGAACATGAACGTGCACTTATCAATCGCTACGTCGCAGGTCTCCATGCCGCAGGGGTCCCCTCCAACGCGGTCACCGTCGACGGTGTAATGCACGGCTACCTCGAGGGGCTGCTCTTCTACGCGGTGTCGTTTGGCGCGAGTCTCCTCACGATCGACCCGGCGAACGAGCGCGGCGCCGCCCTATTCGATGCACTGGTTCGTCGAACCTTTACGGCCGTAGACGACCACGACGTCGGATCAGCGATGGGTTTCGCCTGAGCACAACCGAACCTGAATGACGATTCACCGAGACAAGCCGCACCCCGATGACCACCCACACAAGGAGCACAACCACCATGAAACACACCAAACGCCGAGCCCTTCAGACCGCTACCGTCCTCACTGCCATGGCGCTTTCCGTCAGCGTCATCGCGTCGACGGCTGCACCAGCGGCAACGACGAAGGCGAAACTTACGCCGTCCAACAATTTCCCAACCCTGAAGCCGGCCACCGGCAAGGTGTTCACCATCGGGATGACCAACACCGAAGGTGCCGCTGGTGGACTCGACTATCCGGAGATCCGCACCTTCGCCCAGAGCGCAGTCGACTATTTGAACAAGCGCGGCGGTATGGGCGGCCGCAAGATCAAACTCGAAGCGTGCGTGGTGAAGGCCTCACCTGAAACGTCGGCTGCTTGCGCCCAAGAACTTGTCGGCAAGAAGGTCGACGCCGTCCTGCTCGGCCTCGACATCTTCCCGGGCTACGCAACCTACGAGGCCGCGGGTATTCCCGTGTTCGGTGTCCTGCCGATCCTTCCGGGTGACTACACCGCAAAGGCGGTTCTCTTCGGAGGAGGCAATGCCACCTCCATGGCAGCCACTGCTGCGGCCGCCAAGCTTCACTTCAAAGCCAAGAGCGTCGGCATCCTCGCCGCCGACAATCCTGGAACGGCCGGCACCGTTGCTGCGCTCGAAGCATCGCTGAAGAAAGCCGGGATCTCCTTCAAGACGGTGAAGGGCGGCGACAACGAGACCGACGCCGGCTATCAGGGCCTCATGCGTGAAGCTTCGAAGGACAATCCCGAGGTGTTGATCTCGCTCTACGGCGATGCCGGATGCATCGGGACGATCCGCGGACGCGCTTCGCTCGGGATCAAGATTCCTGTGCTGTCGACGATCATTTGCGGCGGAGCCGACGTACGCGCCGCCGCCGGTGACGATCTGATCGGCTGGGCGTTCCCCGGCGCCCAAACGGACGCGATCACCCCGGAGCGCGCCATCCTCCAGGCCATCACTGCCCCGGTGCGCAAGGTCAAGCCCGCCGACATCGATCCCGGTGCGCTCGGTCTCGGAGTGCTTGGCGTCCAGGGCATCATGACGATGGCCGAGCATGCCAACCGGATGAAGACCAAGAAGATCGCGGTCACCGGAGCGTCGCTGTTCTCCTACTTCCAGACGGTGCGCGGAACAGTTGCTTGGCCGCAGGGGGCGAAACTGGAATGTGGAGCGGTCCCGGCATACCCCGCGGTCTGTGCGTTCTCGTTCCCCGTGGCGGAATACACCAAGGACGGCAACAAGACCATTGCTGGGCTTGAGTCCGTTGACACCAAGCCGTTCCTCCCGTAGCCAACCGGCCCGGCTCGAACTCTTTAGATAACGCTCGTCTCTCGTGATCGACTACGTCTTCTATTTGCTGCTCGGTAGCGGGGCGGCAGCAATCATCGCGGCGTTCGGGCTCGGGTTGGTCATCACCTACCAGGGCTCGGGCATCGTGAACTTCGCCTATGGCGGTATGGCGATGTGGACGGCGTTCGTCTACGGCGACCTTCGAAAGGGCGCATACCCCTTTCCCGTTCCCGGACTCCCGGCGCGCTACCACTTCGGTGGTGGCGACGTCGGGTTCCGGTGGGGGTTCCTTCTTGCCATGTTGACGGCTGCGGCGTTGGGGCTCATCGTCTATCTGCTGGTGTTTCGTCCGCTCCGAAAAGCCCCGGCGCTCGCCCGTGTCGTGGCGAGCGTCGGGTTGGTGATCTTGCTCATGGATCTCGTTCGGGGCCGTTTCGGGGACACCACCGTTTTTCGGGTCCCGAGCATCCTCCCGAGGGAACCCGTATCGATCGCTTCTGGTCTGACGGTACCGCGCGATGGTTTGTGGCTCGCCTTCATCGTTCTGGTCATGGCTGCTGCGCTGTGGGCAACGTTTCGCTTCACCCGCGTCGGCTTGATCACCCGCGCTGCGGCCGAGAACGAGAAGGGAGCCGTTCTGCTCGGCTTCTCACCGGATCTGCGGGCCGGCGCAAGCTTCGTGATCGCTTCGGTGGTCGGCGGTCTTGTGGCGATCCTCGCGGCACCGATGATCGCCCTCAACACCACGGTGCTGA
>JANOWU010000250.1:0-13969 GCA_031418035.1 Acidimicrobiia bacterium | reverse complement strand
GAGTGAACATGGTGTCGGGACTACTCTCGGGCGAGCGACGTCGGAATGCCAGGAAGTGCAACCCACGGCTGCTTGTGCTCACACCACGCCTCGATGTTGGGCGTGACGCCGGACCGGTCGTCGAGCGTCCCGGCCTTCACGGCGACGATCCCTTCCGGACTGACCAGTGCCGAATAGATCGGGGAACCGCAGTGTCCACAGAATCGGCGATAGACGTACACGGCATCGTTGTTTTCACCGCGATCTTCGAACGTGCTCAGGTTCCCCGACACCGTCATCTGACTCTCATGAGCGATGAGATTGACGGAGAACGCCGAACCACCCTGGCGTTGGCAGTGGTCGCAGTGGCAGACCGCGGTGGCGATGAGGTCGCCGGCGATCTCGTAGGTGATTTGTCCGCAGAGGCATCGTCCGGTTCGTGTCATGACGGGAAGCTAGCAGCGGGCGACGCGATCGCCAAAGCGTCTCGTGATCGCTCGCAGGCGCGCCAGACCACCGGGAAGTCGGCGCAGTTCATTCGGTCGCCGTGCGTGAGACCGGCTCCGGCCAGTAGGGCTGGTCCTGTGCCAGGGGGTGCGCTCGGACGTTCCGGGCTCTTTCACCAACAGCTGGTCGTAGAAGAGGAGGACGTCGCGAGCGATCACCCAGATCTCGGGCATTTCCCAGCACACACGCGCAGGTTCGAATCTCCAAAAGGGACAGGCAGTGGTGCCGCGAAGCTACGGGTACGTATCATCTGGACCCCCTTCCGTGGCCACATAATCTGTGCACACACGTTTGCCGGGTTGACCCGCAGAATAGTGCTTGCTCCTGACGTTACGTGAGGTCGTATCGTGACCGTATGAACGAACCCGAACCAGCCACGTTGATCCGTGTTGGTGACCTCGCATCCGCCGCCGGCCTCACCGTCCGAGCATTGCATCACTACGAGGAGATCGGCCTGCTGAACCCGTCGGCGCGTACACCCGCGGGTCATCGGCTCTACGGTGCCGGTTCCGTCGAGCGGCTGTACCGCATCAGTCGGCTTCGACGACTCGGTCTGTCACTCGACCAGATCGCCAGCGCACTCGATGACCCGAATTGGAGTCTGGCCGGTGCCCTGCGACACCACGTCGCCACCGTCGATACCCAGATTGCTGCGCTAACCGCTTTGCGCACCGGCGTGACGGCTGTCCTCGCCGACGTCGACGGCGCCACAGACCCTACCCACGATCTTTTGGAGTTGATCACCACCATGTCGACACTTGACAGTCCACTTCGCCGACGAATCTCGATTCTCGTGTATCGAGACCTCGCCGCCGCGCACGCATACCTCACGAACGTGTTCGGTTTCACCCCCGGCGAACTCACGCTTGACCCGGATGGCAACGCGGTTCATGGCGAATTGTTCGCTGGCGACGGCGTGATCTGGTTGCATCCCGAAACGGAGACGTACGCATTGGCGTCGCCACAGACCCTCGGCAAGGCAACCGCGACGATGGCCGTGTTCGTCGACGACGTCGATGAACACCACCGGTTGGTGAAGGCCAAAGGCGGTCAGATCGTCTATGGACCGGTCGACCAACCATACGGATACCGCGAATACAGCACCCGCGATTGCGAAGGGGCGTTGTGGTCGTTCATGAAGGAGCTCGCGCCGTGAAACCACGGCGGCCGCACCACGAGCCGCACCTCATCTAGGCCGGTATCGCAGCGCGACTGCACCCGAGCGGAACTCACGACGCTCCACGAGTTCGAGCTGGATGCGTTCGCGTAAGCCGGCGAGCAACGTGGGACCGTGTCCGGCAAGAACCGGCTGCACAAGGAACTGGTACTCGTCGATCAGCCCAAGATCCGCCAATGCCAAGGGGAGCGTCACCCCACCCACGAACAGTCCCTCGCCGGGCTCCTGCTTGAGTCGCTGAACGACCTGCCCCACGTCGCCACGCACCAGCTCGGCGTTCCAATCGACACTGTTCAGCGTGGTCGATACGACGTACTTCTTTGCACGGTCGATGGTCTCCGCGAACGGAATCTCCCACTCGTCCATCCAGTCAGGCCACGGACCATCGGCAGGCTGTCGCCACGCCGACTCCATCATCTCGTAGGTCACGCGCCCGAACAGCAGGGCATCGGCTCGTGCCATCTCCGCGGTCCAGTAGCGCATCGACTCCTCGTCGGGCGCGATCCCCGCCTCGTGATGGCCGCAGCCGTCGAGCGTGACGTTGATCGAGTATCGAAGTGGTCTCATCTCGTTGCTCTCTCCTGATGCGTGTCACGTGTTCATCAACCGTAGGCAGACTACTGCCGGTGCTAAAACCGCTTATGCCGAATAGATGTTCAGATCGGGGCCGACGTGATAGCGCATCGCAAGCGCGTTACTCGGCTCCGACAATCGCAGTGCGATTCAGGCTGAGTGCGATCCGCAGGGGACTGAGCGCCTGGGCCGCCGGAACCGGCCGACTCCACAGGAACCCCTGCCCGATGTCGCATCCCGCGTCGGCGAGGCGCTGCGCGGTCTCGTTGTCTTCAATTCCCTCCGCCACAACCCGCATGCCGAGGGTGTGACCGAGAGTGATGATGGATTCGACCACAGAGGCGCTGGCTTGATCGACACACATCTTCGACACGAACGAGCGATCGATCTTGAGCTCGGTCGCTCCGAGATGGGTGAGATACGACAGCGACGAATAGCCCGTCCCGAAGTCATCGATCGACACGTCGATGCCGAGGTCGGCGAGTTGGTGGAGGACCTCGAGAGCGTGCACGGGGTCGTGCATGATCGTGCTTTCGGTGATCTCCATCTGCAGGAGCGACGGGCTACAGGCGTGTCGTGCGAGCGCCGCTTTGACCGATGGCACAATGTGGTGTCGAGCAGCGAGCGGGTCGAGATGTTGACAGCTACCTTCACCGTGACGCCCGCATCGAGCCACGCACGGATCTGTGTCAGCGTGAGATCGATCACCTTCAGTGTGAGCGGGCGGATCAGACTGGTCTGCTCGGCGAACTCGATGAACTCCGCCGGTGGCAACAGGCCTCGGGTCGGGTGGTTCCATCGCACGAGCGCCTCTATCCCGCAGATCGTCTGCTCCGTGAACGACACCTTCGGCTGGAAGTGCACGACCAGCTCGTGTCGCTCGATCGCCTCACGCAGCTCACCGAGCAACAGGAGCTGGCGCTGTCCCAGTGACTCGTGACCGAACTGGTAAAGCTCGACGCCGAGCCGAAGCTCCTTGGCCGAATACATCGCCTGATCGGCTCGGTGCAGCAACTCCGAACCCGTAAGCGAACCGTCAACCGACAGGGCAACGCCGACGCTGGCTTCCAAATCGATCCGCAAATCGCCGAGGAAGTACGGACGCAGAAGCTGCCCGTGGAGCCAGTGAGCGTGGTCCACGGCGGCCTGTTCGTCGAGGCCTCGCATGATGAGGACGGCGAACTCGTCACCACCCATCCGCGTCACCAGGTCTGTCGGGTGGGAGTGGTTGACCAGCCGTTCTCCGACGGCGCCAAGCAACGCATCGCCGATCTCGTGGCCGAACGTGTCGTTGACATCCTTGAAGCGGTCGAGATCGACGAGGAGGACACACGCATTGCGATGTGAGGCCAGCACGTCGCCGAGCGCTTCGTTGAGCCGCCGCCGGTTGGCCAGCCCTGTCAACGCGTCGTGATGAGCCGCCCGTTCGAGGTAACGCTCGTAGAGCCGCGACATGACGAGCCCGAACAACAATGAGAAGAGTCCCGCAATACCGAGCCAGAGGGGAAGTCCAGAACCGACGAGGGGTGAGAAGGTTCTCGGGGCCGACGCGACAACGAGCCAATGGTTCGCGTTCGTCGGGTTGTCCGTCGCTTCGACTATTGCGAAGCGCCGACCGTCGTGCGAACTGAGTCCGCCCTCCCTGGCACGTATCGTTTTCCACCACCGCGTCGAGCGACGCGTCTGTTGAGGAAAGACCCGGCCAGCGCTGTCCGCGATGACCGTGCCTGTCCGGGCGTCCACGATCTGCAGGGTGAAGCCGCTCGACAGCGGCTCGCCGTTGGTCGGGTTTGCCGCAGCACGCAGTCCGTTCGCGAAGCCCTTTATCGTGAGCTCGAAATGCACGAACGCCTTCGTCTTGGTGACGAACGGGAGCATGGTCGAGTGCGCCACGACCCAGTCGTGGGTGTCTGGTGAGATGTACGGCGCCGCGCGGTACACCTCGCCGGGTTGCAGCGCGAGCGTCGGCGCGAAGAACGGCGTGTGCTGCTCGGTGGTTGAGAGTTCGTGATCCGAGGCAGCTTCCAGGTCTACGACGCGGGCGACCTCGTGGCCGTCGGCCCCGATCACGCATGCCTCACCGATGCGTTCGGGGAACAGTGTCTCGAGAAAGCCGAGCGCCTCGTTCACCCGGCGCTGTTCCATGGCGTATTCCACGTCCTCCCGGGGCGACGTGACGGCCCCGGACCGACGGGTGACAAAGCCGTCGGCGGCCTCACTGAAGGCGGCGTTCTGGGCAATCAGAAGGATAGCTTTGCGCGCTGTTTCGAACTCGGATCGAATTTGATCCGCCCGTTCCCCGGAGACCTTGACGAGGAGACGATCATCCGCGCCGGCTGTTCAGGCCCGGCTGCCCTCGAATGCCATGGCTGCGGACGCGAGGAGACCCACCCCGAGAAGCGATGCGCCAAGGCGAACGCGACGTGCCGACCGCTGGTAAGTGCTCACGGGGGACTATCGGCGCGACCCCGTTGGTAGTTGAACTCGAAACCTTGATCGGCACGGTCTGATCTCCGAGGCTCTGATCTCCCACGGTTCGGCGTTGTTCGTTAGTGTTCACCGAACCACCAGACCGGACGATGCCGCTGCCATACACGGCTCCGACTGGACCGCTGGTTCCTGACGGACTGGAGACCCTTTGCTGTTCACCACATGGCGAGACCTTCAATGGCGAAGAAAGCGTTTCAGCATCGCCGTATTCGCGGTGGCGTTGACACTTGGGCTGAGCCTGTTGATGTCCGGCGTCGCCAGCGCGTTTCCCCGCGAAGCAGGCCGCGTGATCGATGCCATGGGCGCCAAGTCCTTCCTCATGGACGACGGCGAACTCGGCGTGTTCACCAGCGCGTCGGTTGTGTCGGCAACAGCGATTCCCGACGGAAAAGGATTCTTTTTCTGGAACAGCCCGGTGCGTGGTGGATCCGGTGTCAAACAGGCGGCGTTGGTTGGCATAGAAATCGGCGGACCGGTGAAGGTTTCGAGCGGGCGCAAGCTCAGCCGTGACGGAGAGGTCGTCGTCGACCGTTCGCTTCGTGTTTCGTTGGGTCAAGAGGTGGAACTCTCTGGACGAACGTTTCGTGTGGTCGGACTAACTTCGCGGACATCGCTCTATGGCGGCCAGCCGGTCATCTTTATCGGCATGAACGACGTTCGCAACCTCGTCGCCAACGGCGAGGCGGTCACGAAAGGTTTCGTCGAAACCTCGACGAAACCGGGGCCGGTGCCAACGGGGTGGAAGCGTGTGGGGCGCGATGGCGCGGTCGCCGATCTCATCCGGCCGCTCAAGAATGCCCAGCAGACGCTGGTCGTCATCATGGTCCTGCTGTGGATCATCTCGGCGTGCATCATTGGATCAGTGATGTTTCTCACTGTGCTTGAACGAACCCGTGACTTTGCGGTGTTCAAGGCGAACGGCGTTTCGACACGCGCTATCGCGACCGGACTGGTTGTTCAGGCAGCAGTCCTTGCCGCGATTGCGTCGGTCCTCGGAGTTGCTCTGGGCTACGCGATGCAACCGCTTCTCGATCTACCGGTTGAGATCTCGATCGGCTGGACATTGGCACTCCCACTCATCGCACTGGGTGTGGCCGTTGTGGCCAGTCTGTTCGGGATGCGTCGAGCGATCAGCATCGAACCTGCACTCGCGTTTGGAGCCATATGAATCCGACACTGCTCCGGGTCGACCGACTCACCGTTACCTACTCTGCGGCCGTTTCCGTCACGCCGATTCGTGACCTTTCGTTTGAGGTGAATCCCGGCCGCATTGCCGTGATCCTCGGGCCTTCGGGCTGCGGGAAGACCTCGCTCCTGGCATGTCTGGGCGGGTTGCTCCGTCCAGCCTCGGGCACCATCTCTGTTGGCGAGACCGACGTGACCGCGCTGTCTTCGGCGCAGTTGGACTCATACCGACGAGGCACGGTTGGCATCGTCTTCCAAGCGTTCAACCTTATTCCGTCGCTAAGCGCGCTTGAGAATGTGATGGTCCCATTGCGCGCAGACGGGCAGACAAAACGTGCGGCACAGGCACGAGCAGCTGAACTACTAGAACGCGTCGGGCTGAGCGACCGGGCGAAGCACCGACCGAGCGAACTGTCGGGCGGACAGATGCAACGTGTAGCCATCGCACGCGCGCTTGCGTTGGCTCCACCGTTCATTGTGGCCGATGAGCCAACGGCGAACCTCGACCAAGCGCATGTCGGCTCAACCATCGAACTCTTACGTTCACTTAGTACTGACGGCTCGACGGTCGTGATTGCATCGCATGACCAACGCGTCGTCGAGGTTGCCGATCAGGTCCTGGACCTGACCCCTCCCCGCCCGCAGGCCATGGGTCCGTCGTGACTGGGCGCGGTGTTCCCTCTTCGCGGGCGAGCGACGTCGGCATGCCCGGAAGTGCAAGAGAAATCCGGCGTGTCCACGCTCAGCCACGCTCAGCCTCGCTTCGCACGCTTTGGCTTTGACGCGAAGACGCGAAGTGAACGCTCGAATTCCTGGGCGAGGATGAGCCGGGCTCCGTCGAGGGCGATCGGACGAACCGCATCGATGGCGGCGGCGAGTTCGTCGGGTCGACCTCGTCCTGCGAAGGACCGACCGGTCTCGGAGGCAAAGAGCTCGACGAGATCGTCCGCCGCTTTTGAGAGTCGGCGTCGCAGCAACGCCGTGGCCTTCGCTCCGACATCGACGCTTATGCCGGCATCGAGCATTCGGAGCGATAGGTCGAGCAGGGCTCGGCTCGGAGCTATAAACGTTCCGTCGTCGCGACGATTGAGCAGTCCGGCGTCGACCATCTCCCCGACGATGCGTTGCGGATGGCGACCAAGGAGGCTGTGGACGTCGGCGCGTGTCATCGCGACAGGATCATCGTCGGCCCAACGAGCCCGGAGCACGTCGTCGACGCCCAACCACTCGGTAACGGACCGATGGTCCCTGTTCCGTCCAAGCAGTTGCTTGATCGCCTGGATCTTGAGTCCCCGCGCCTGGAGCTCGGAGATCTGTTCGAGACGCTCCAGATGACCGATTGTGTAGCAGGCGTCTCGCCCCACCTTGCGGGGACTCGGCAGAATGTCCTCGGACTGGTAGTACCGAATCGTGCGGGCGCTGACACCGGACCGCTCGGCCAGCTCGTCGAGGCTTAGGACTTCGGGCACCGGGTCTTGGCCGTCGGATGGCATCCGTCCATCATCGCACGCCGCACAGATAGTGACAGTGTTCACTGGCGCAATATGTTGACAGTATTTACTGTGATCGTTAGGGTGAAACCATGACAGTATCTACTGCAACAAAGGCCGCCCAACTGACGGTGGCGTCGGAACGACTCACGCTGGACCCGTTTCGTGACATCGACTGGAGCATCGAGGTTTGTGACGACTCCGTGTTCCACCTTCCGCCCGACAAGCTCCCTCTGTTCGAGACGGCGCAATGGGAAGCGATGAGCGAAACCGAGCGACGCACCTACAGCCGTCACGAGTGCGCCTCTCTCAGCGCGGCCGGCATCTGGTTCGAGAACAAGCTGATGCAGATCGTGCTTCGCCATCTCGCCGAGCTCCCGGTGACCGACCCCTCGCACCGTTACCTCCTCGTCGAGATCGCCGATGAGTGCCGGCACTCCACCATGTTCGGCGAGTACATCCGTCGGGCTGGCACCCCGACGTACGCTCCGGCCGACGGGGCGGACCTCGGCGATGTCGACCGTCTTCCTGGCGGAAGAGCGATGGGGTATCTGCTCATTCTCGCCGTCGAAGAGCTTCTCGACATGTGCAACCGAGCGACGATGCGCGACGCGACACTCCATCGCGTGTCGCGTCAGATCGCGAAGATCCACGTCCTCGAGGAGGCTCGGCATCTGAGCTTCGCCAAGACCTTCCTTCTCAACGTCTGGCCCACGCTCCCCGCCGATGAGCGGGCCGACGCAGCCGCCCTCGCACCGGCCGCCGTCGGGTTCGTCGCCGAGCTCATGGTGAATCCCGACGTCTACCGAACGCTTGGCATCTTTGGCGGAGCCGAAGCAGCACGCAGCAACCCCGCCCATCACGCGCGGATCATCCGTGACCTCTCGAAGCTGGTCAGCTTTCTTGAAGACCTCGGCGTGATCGACGAAGCGAACCGCAGTGCATGGGTGGAGCGCGGCCTCACCGTCTAAAGGATGCCGGCACTCGCGCTGCGTTCGAAGGCCTGATTCCGATCGACTGGCCCGAACGAATATACTACGTACACATATCTGACGACGTCGAAAGCATGATGACGCCCGAACCGACACCTGGCCTCGCCACCGATTGCCGGTAGTAACGATTGCATCGGCTCGCCGCCCTATAGGCCGCTAACGTCATCGTCATGAGCGAAACCGCCGATCTCGTATTTGTAAACGGACACGTCGTCACCGTCGATGCTGACAACTCGATTGCCCAGGCGCTTGCGGTACACGGCAACGTGATCATGGCGGTTGGTGACAACGCCGCCATCAACGCCCTGGTTGGACCCTCGACGCGGATCGTCGATCTTGCCGGTGCCACGTTGCTTCCGGGTATCAACGACTCCCACATCCACGCGGTGTCGCTCGGCTATTCGAGCCCACCGATCTCCCTCAACGTCTCCTTCCCAACCGTGAAGTCGATCGCCGATGTCGTGGAAGCGGTTCGCGAGGCCGCGTCGATGCGCGAGCCAGGAGAGTGGATCCTCGGCGGGGGTTGGGATCCGGGCTACCTCTCCGAATGCGTGAGTGAGGCGGGGCGCTATCCGAACCGTCTCGACCTCGACGCTGCGGCACCGAACAACCCGGTGTTTCTCAATGACTTCTCCCTGCACTCCGGATGGGTGAACACCGCAACATTGCTGCTTGCGGGGATCGATTTGCAGGGCGACTTCACCGACGACGACAACGTCGTGTCCGATGCCGACGGGCGGCCCACGGGTGTGGTGTACGAGCGTGTCGCCTTTGCCATGCGAGGGCTGATTCCAGCCGTGTCCCAAGAAGCGATTCGCCGCTCGGTGGGTCTGGTCGAGCGGCAGCTGAGCGCGTTGGGGGTCACGAGCATCACCGACCCGGCCATTGGCGTTGGCGACGCAAGAGGCGCAATGGGTATTGGCGCGCTCGACGCATACCGGGAGTTGGTGCACAGCGACGAAGCCGTCGTCCGCGTGAAGGTGTTGCGATATCCCGCCGCTATGTCGTCGACGTTCGAGGAGTTCCGCGCCGGCCTCGAGGTTATGGCCGACGTCGAAACACCCGACCCTCGAATGTTCGAGGTGGTCGGTACAAAGGTGTTTGCCGACGGTATTCCTCCGAACAGAACGGCATGGATGTTCGATGAGTACGTCGGTGGCGGCGGGACCGGTGCGCTGGCGATGCCGGGCGACACCGATGAAGAGCGAGTCGCAGAACTGAAGCGGATCATTCGTTACGCCCACGATCAAGGACACCAGGTCGGTGTTCACGCCACCGGTGACCGCACCGCCGTTGTCGTCGTGGAGGCACTTGTCGATGCGGTCCTTGAATCACCAAGACCTGATCCCCGTCACTACGTCATTCATGCCGACTTTCTGTCGGAGGAGTCGATGAAGCTGTGCGTGAAGCACGGCATCGGGGCGAACTTCAATCCGGCAATCAAATGGACCATCGCGGATCTCCAGCTCGACTTCGTCAGTCCCGAACTCGAAGCCTACGAGTGGCCGTATCGGTCGGCCATCGACGCCGGTATCCGTGTCTGCAGCAGCTCCGACGCGCCCGTCACGTTCCCCGACTGGCGTCAGGGACTCTCGACGATGGTGCTTCGGGAGTCCAAGGCCAGTGGCCGGGTCTCTGGGCCCGAGCAGTGCATCACGTTGATGGAGGCGATCCGTACCTATACGATCAACGCGGCGTGGCAGGACCGCGCCGAAGACTGGAAGGGTTCGCTGGAGGTCGGCAAGGTCGCCGACCTTTGTGTCCTGCGTGAGAACCTCTTCGATCTCGACGCGCACGACATCCCAAACTTAAGTGTGCTTATGACTGTGCTGGATGGTCGCGTTGTTTTCGAGTCCGACGGATCAACGCCTGATCACGTGAACCCCGTCGCTGGGGACGTCGCAAGCCACTACGGTCCACGCACGCCGATCGCTGCGCTTGCATTTCACGGACACACCACCTGCTGTGCCTACGACTCGCTGGTCGTGCCTGGATAGCGAAGCAGACGGGTCTCTCGAAACCCACGTCGTTGCACGCGGAATATCGAGTGCCCGCTGAGGGACTGATGGGGTACCGCGCCGCTGGCGTCGGCGTGACTTCACCGAGACCAATCGCAACGTGGTCGCAGTAAGGTCACGTCGTGGGGGTGTCGACTGCCAGCAAAGTCGAGGACTCAGTGATGTTCGGCGAGCCGGGTGCCACCGGCGAAGGTCGTCCCGACCTCGCGCCAGTAGCCACCGATAATCTCGCGGGGCGCGATCGAGTGGAGTTCTTCGACGGGTGAGGTCCCGAAGCTCAGCGTCGCCGTGCCCTGAAACTGTCGACCGATCTCGACATCGACTCCGCGCATCGTCACCAGATCATCGAGATCATCGGTGCCGTTCGCCTCGATCGCCGGCATCCATCGCGAGTGCAGCATCGGGTGGCCGTTGACGAACCCGGCGCCGTCACTTGCTCCGGTGATCGTGAACCCGACATCGACCAGGCGACGGTCTGCGGCGGCCACCGTGGCTCCGAAGCGGCCACCGACTTCGAGCCGGGGACCGGCCTTTCCGACGTTGACCGGTCGGGTCATCCAGATCGAGCCGAGTTTCTTCGGGTAACCCTGGAAGTGGCCGCGCACCATGGCGAAGTCCTTGTCGACCCAGATGTAGACGCACCGCGACCAGATCTGGTCCTGCCAGCGGCAACGAACCACCACAAAGGCCTCTTTGTACTGTGAGCGCACCGGATCGGTGACCTCTTCGTGGGCGTCGGAGCACGACTGCCAGTCGGCGAAGATGACGGCGACGGCGCCCGGATCCTCATCGTCGTGGACCGGCTGGAGGGGTGCGGGTAACAGGGCGGCGACGGCCGCCGGATCCGTCCGGTACTCCACGGTGAGCATTTCGCCGGAGTAGTGCCACGGCGGGCCGGGAAGCACCGACGACGCGCCGGTGGCCGATCGAGGGAAGAGAAAACCGGAGAGAGAGGAGTGCGAGACCATGAGGCATAGCGTATCGTTTGGAAGCAAACGATATCGAGGAGAGTTCGTGAACCAGCTACGAGAGACGAGGCGAATCCTGTTGGCCGGCGCGGTGGTCGAGGTCGAGCGCGACGGCGATGTGCTTCGTGCCGACGACGGCCGCACCGTGACGATCGACGAGGCCGTTCATCTCCCGCCCGTCGTCCCGTCTAAGATCATATGTGCGCATCTTAATCATGTGAGCCGTGTGCGGGAGTTCGGGTCCCGCCTTCCACCGGCCCCGACGTACTTTCACAAGCCGGTCTCCGCCCTCAATTCTCATCGGGGCGACGTCGTGCGCCCGGCGAACTGTAAGTGGCTCAACTACGAGGGCGAGGTGGCCATCGTAATTGGTCGTCGTTGCCGTAACGTCTCCTATGCCGACGCCCCCAACTACATCGGCGGCTACACGATCGCGAACGACTATGGCCTGCACGACTTCCGCGATACGGATTCGGGTTCGATGCTGCGCGTAAAGGGAGCCGACACGCTGTGTCCTCTCGGTCCTGGTTACGTGCAGGGCTGGGACCCGGTGGGCAAGTCGATCAAAACGTATGTGAACGGAACACTTCGCCAGGATGGATCGACCGACGAGATGGCGTGGGACATGGCGTACCTGGTCTCCGACCTCGCCCGTCTCATCACCCTCGAACCGGGCGACGTGATCCTCAGCGGAACCCCGGCGACCTCTCGTCCCGTACAACCCGGCGATGTCGTCACCGTCGAGGTCGAAGGTCTCGGCGCGCTGACCAACACCATCGTCGCCGGTCCGGTGCCGGTAAGCGACGAGATCGGCGCTCAGCCGACCGAGACCGAGGAAGTGCTCTCCACCGCGCTCGGTGGCGACTGGGAGTTCCGCGGCCAGCGCCCGCCCGTGTACCCCACCCCGCGCGACCTGCTGCCCTACCCACGAGTCCACCCGAGGTGGGAGAAGTGAACGCCACCCAATGCCCCGCTCTCCACGAACATGCAGTCATCGTCAACGGTGATCAGCGCGTCGAGGTTTCGGTCGACCACTTCATCAACGGACGTCGGGTAGCAAGCGCGCATACCTTCGAGGACCGCAGCCCCTTGGATTGGAATCTGAAGCTGGCCGACGTGTCGCGTGGCGATGCGGCCGTTGCTTACGCGGCCGTCGAAGCTGCCGTGGCGGCGTTCCCGGCATGGGCGGCGCTCGGGCCGGCGGGTCGAGGCCCGATCCTTCGACGCCTGGCCGACCTCATCGACGCCAACGTGGAGCGGATCGCCGCCGTCGAATGCATGGACATGGCCATGCTCCACGAGTCTCTGCGCCTACGCGTGATCGGCCGCGGGGCCCGCAACTTCCGGGCCTACGCCGATCTGGCGGAGGCGTACGAGGAACGCCTGTGGTCGTCGAACGGCACGGTGAACCGCGTCGTGCGCATGCCGGCCGGACCGACCGTCGTCATCACCCCGTGGAACGCGCCGTTCATGCTTTCCACCTGGAAGTGCGCTCCTGCATTGGCCGCTGGCAACACCGTCATCCTCAAGCCGGCCGAATGGTCACCGCTTTCGGCGTCGCTGCTCGCCGATCTGGCCGACGAGGCCGGTGTCCCGCCGGGCGTGTTCAACGTGGTGCAGGGAATCGGTGAGGAGGTCGGCGACGCGCTGGTCAACGATGTCCGGCTTCGCCGGATCAGCTTCACCGGGTCACCGGAAACGGGGCGGATCATCGGCGTGGCCGCGGCCCGCAACCTCGTGCCGTTCACCGCCGAACTAGGAGGCAAGGGACCCTTCGTGGTGTTCGCCGATGCCGATCTCGACCTGGCTGCGAAGAAGGCGTCGATCATGTTCGACGACAGCGGCCAGGTGTGTCTCGCCGGTACCCGACTCCTCGTGGAGGCATCAGTGCGCGACGAGTTCCTCCACCGGTTCCATAGCTACACCGACGCCCACGTGCTCGGCGATTCGCGTGATCCGGTCACGACTATTTCGCCGATGATCCATCCCGATCATCTGGCGAGCGTGGCCGGATTCGTCGAGCGGGCCCGCGCCAACGGCGATCGTGTCGTACGCGGCGGACGGATCTGGAACGACGACGGCCTTTGGTACGAGCCCACGCTGATCGAACCGAAGTCCAACGAGAGCGAGATCGTGCAGCGCGAGGTCTTCGGCCCCGTCCTGACCTTTCAGACCTTCGCCGACGAGGCCGAGGCCATCAACCTCGCCAACTCCACTCCCTACGGCCTGTCGGCCATGGTGTTCACGTCGTCGGCGGATCGGGCCGATCGGGTCGGGCGGGCAGTGCGCGCCGGAACGACGTGGGTCAACACGTTTCTCGTGCGCGATCTCACGGCTCCATTCGGTGGCATGGGTATCTCGGGCATCGGGCGTGAAGGCGGAGACCACGCGCTCGACTTCTGTAGCGATCTGAAGACGCTCCAGATCGTGGAAGGGTCAGTCCATGGGTGAAATCGTCGGCGCCGCCCTGGTGGCGCATGTGCCAACCATCGTGCTCCCCACCGACGTCCGGATGGAGATCAACGAGGGTCGCGAGATCAGCCTGGTGCCGGGTCTGCATCGTATGCGCGCTGAGGTTCTCGATCCGCTC
>JANOWU010000249.1:0-9351 GCA_031418035.1 Acidimicrobiia bacterium | reverse complement strand
CCGACGCAGCCGCGCCGATGCTGCGGGCCGTGCCGGCGAACACAACATTGTCGGCCCGCGCCCACACGTCGGCCAGTGCGCCGAGGTCGGAGTCGGTTGCCGCGTCGCATACCGCGACTCCCGCCGATGCGTGCGCCAGCCACCCGGCCAGTTCGTCGGCGTCGGCCAACTCACTGACATCGGCGACGCCCACACGCCGTAGGTAGTCGGCCGGACGGCTCGACGGCAGTGAACCGCGTGGATCAGTGCGCCCGGTCCCCTCCCCGACCGGTCGGCCATGTTCGAACACCTCACCGCCGCGACAGATACGGCCCACCGCCGGGAAGGCGGGCACCAGCACGATCCGTCTCCCGGTGATTGATTGCACGGTTGCCAGCTCGGTGGCCCAGTTCCCGCGAAGGGTCGAATCGATCTTCAACGCAACGATGCGGGCACCCTGCAGATCGATCGCGCCGACGCGCTCAGCTACCGACGACGGATCGAGGTGCCGCGTGGCGATGTCGACCACCGCGGCGTGAGTAGTGGAGGAAGTGCTCTGTCGCACGACTCCCCCCTCGGCACTATTCCCGAGGGCGGTGACGGTCACCGGTCCCCACCCGACGTCGCTGCAGATTCCGGCCGTCTCCAGCGCTCCCGTGCGGTCGTCGGCCAAGACGAGCACCTCCAGCGGGGAGTGGTGGCGGGCAACGTCGGAGGACTTCACAACGCAGATGCAATCACACAAAGTCGCAAAGGCGGAGCGCCTGGGAAGGAAGGCCCCAAAAGTGACAAGATGCGCTCGCCACATCCACCCGCACAGACTTCGAGGTTCACCATGAAATTCGGCGCCGTCATCTTTCCGACCGATGAAACGATCGACCCTGCGTCCATGGCACGGGCGACGGAGGAACGTGGATTCGACAGCCTGTGGTTTCCTGAACATACGCACATCCCGACGAGCCGGATAACTCCATGGCCCGGCGGGCGTGAGCTTCCGCGATACTATATGCGCACGTATGATCCGTTCGTTGCGCTCGCGGTCGCCGGAGCCGTAACCACCAAACTGAAACTCGGCACCGGCATATGCCTTGTCGTCGAACGAGATCCGATCGTTCTCGCGAAGGAGGTGGCGAGCCTCGATCGTCTGACCAACGGACGCTTCCTCTTCGGCGTCGGCGCCGGATGGAACGTTGAGGAGATGCGAAATCATGGAACCGACCCGAAGACTCGTTTCGCGTTGATGGAACAACGAGTCGAGGCCATGAAAGTGCTGTGGACCGAAGACGAGGCGGAGTACTCCAACTCCCTCGTGCACGTCGAACGAGCCTTCTCCTGGCCGAAGCCGATCCAAACGCCAAATCCACCGATCTACATCGGCGGTGATGGACCCCGCACGCTGGAGCGGGTCGTCCGGATGGCTGACGCGTGGATGCCTATCTATGGAAGAAGCGAACGTACGGCGGCCCGTGTCAAAGAGCTCGACACCTTGGCGTCGGAGGCCGGCCGTGGGCACATCCCAACCGTCATCTTCGCATCGCCGGCCGATGCAAAGCTTGTGGCGGAGTATCAGGAGGCCGGCGTCGACGGCGTGTTGTTCGGCATGCCCCAAAGCAGCCCGGACAAGGTGCTTGCGCATCTCGACGTGTGTGCAGAAATCGCTCGAGAGTTCGCCTAGCGCTCGGTCGCCTCTACATCGTCAAAGAACCAACGGTCATAGCCGCGAGGACCACCAATGCCTAGCGACCCAGTCGCCGTCTACGTCGACATGCACAGCTGATCGCCCATAAGCAGTTACGAGGTATTCGGCTAGCGCCCTGTCGTGCTCCAGTGCCACGGTTCGCTGGGCAGGTTCTTCAACCCATACCGGCCGGCATTTGCGCGAAGCCACCGGTATCCCGAACTTCCACGGTTGAGTGCGCGACCGTTCTGCGTAAAGTCGATCGCAAGTCCACGCTCGTGTTGCGACGCCCCTGGACGCGCGGTCGGTGGACGACACGATGACGACGGCGCCTGATAGATCGCATAACTGGAACCACCACAGTGCGCCCGACGCAGCGAAATCTGCGAAGACGACGATCGATACCCGCCACCCGACAGGAAGATGCCGTCGGCGTTCGCGGCGGCCAGGAGGTTCGCCAGGCTCGGGCGCAGCGAAGCTGCCACGACGATGCCATGAGTGTCTGTCCCCCGAACGCCAAGGTTCGGGCTGACGATCGGACCGAGCGAGCCACCGGCGTATTGCCCCCGACCACGTCCGCCGACTCCTGCCCGCTGGATCTGACGAGCGAGCGCCGCCGATTCCTGTTCATACCGCCTCGAGGTGATCGCATCGAGCGCGGCCAGCGACTGGGCCTCGGCGAGCTGTGCTTCTAGAAGCGACTCAGCCGTTTCAACGCGACTGCGCTGTTGCTTTCGTGCCGACTGGTAGTCCGACAGCTGATCGGCAACGGCACGCCGATACGCACGGGCTCGCTTCTCGGCACGATCAGCCACCGAGCGTTCGATGGCGAGATCTTCCTGCACGGCGTTCAGTTCGTCGATGACGTCGGCCGAACGGCGTCGGGCAAGCGACCCAAGCTCACTCCCCCGGCTCGCATCCGACGCCGTTTCCGAGGCGAGGAACGCATCGGCAGAATCGACGAGACCCGTCGTGAAGGCAAGCATGCCAGCATCGCGCTGACCCGAACGAAGGGTGAGCAGCCAGGCTTCGAGTCTCGCCAGCCGAGCTCGGGCGTTCGCCGCATCTCTGGTGGCCTGACGTTGCGAGCGCTGGGCCCGTTCCAGAGCCACGCCGGTGACCCGTACTTTGCTCGTTAGCACCGACAACTCTGCTGCAGCGGCGCGCGTCGAGGCTTTGGCCCGCGAAACGTTCTTCAACGCCTTGCTTTTCTTAGCGCGAATTCGTTCACGTTCCAATTTGGAACGACGCAGCGATCCGAGGGTGACAACCGCTTTCTTGTTCGACTTCTTTCGGGCGGCGGCGGCCTTCGACGACGCACCCGTCGACGACGTCACCTTGGCGACAGACTTCTTGGTCGTCTTCTTCGCGCCCTGGGCCGGGGACGGCGAAAGACCCGCGATGGCGAGCAGAGCACCGAGGACGCACACAACAATTCGGGAAGGTCCAGCGGTACGCATCGTGAGAGAACCTCGCATCGGAACGTTCGAAGCGATTGCTATGCAATTCGAAACAGCGTCGTCGACTTTAGTGCAAGTAACGACCATAGTGCCGACGCGCGTGAAGCGACCTACTGTGAGCAGAGTCTCGGACGTGTCGACGAGGTGTGTCGACCTGTGTCGACGACGTGTGTGTTGAGACGAAACCCATGGCCAGTAGTCTCGTGACGTGCGAAGGACGTCCGTGGACCGAAGAGCGCGAACGTCACGACGACCGCATTCACCAGCGAAAACCCTTTTCGCCGGATTCGTTGCGGCCGTACTTGGAATCTGGGGCGCGGCACTCGAACCCGTACGCGCCCAGACGACTTCAGCCACACCGAGCACCTCATCGGTACCCAGTTCGTCCCTAGTCAGTTCCTCGGTACCCGACTCGTCCGTACCCACCCTAGGGAGCACGACGTGCATCGACGAGCGCACCGTTGCTTCGTGGCCACTGATCAAGCAGGCCGGCCAGGTCCTCATGTTCGGCATGCCCATCACACGGGCGAAGTTCGGACGTGACCTGATCCGACGCTATGACCTTGCCGGAGTTCTCGTCCGTGGCAATCCACGGGCGACCGATGCGACGGCAATACAGTCGCTGCGCGACGCGAAGATAGGTGCACCTACCATCGTCGCGGTCGATGAGGAAGGAGGCCGGGTGCAGCACCTCCGCTCGGCGGTAGGCACCTTGCCGAGCGCACGTCTGCAAGCAAAGCTCGACCCGATAAAACTACGTGCACTTATTTCAAAGCACGCCCGGGGTATGCGTCAACTCGGCTTCACGATGAACTTCGGCCCGGTGGTCGACCTCACGCCCGGTACGCCAATAAACAACGGCATCGGGGATCGATCCTACGGATCGGACCCCACCAGGGTGAGCATCGCCGCGGGCGCGTTCGTCGACGGCATGCTCGACGGCGGGATCTATCCGGTTCTCAAACACTTTCCCGGACACGGCAACGCGAGCGGAGACACCCACAACGTCGGGGCGAAGACTCCGCCGTGGTCCACGCTTCAGGTGGCCGATGCGCTGCCCTTTCGGATGCTGACGGCAGGTCGCCCGGGGCGCGTCGGCATCATGACGGCCCACCTTCACGTGCCGGGACTCGACGACCGTCCGATCTCGCTCTCGAAACCGGCAATTACCGGAGTTCTGCGAGATCAATGGCGCTTCGACGGCCTCACCGTCACCGACTCCCTCAGCATGTGGTCGGTCAGCACGAAATTCTCGGCGCCCGACGCCGCAGTCGAGGCGCTCAAAGCCGGCAACGACCTGTTGCTCTACGACAACGATCCGGACCTTGGCGCCATCATCAGCAGACTTGCGAATGCTGCCGCGACCGACAAGGACGTCGCGGCCCGGCTCATCCAGGCAGATCTTCGGGTTCTGCGTGCGGCGGGAGCGAACGTGTGTGCCGGTTCGCTGCTGGGGCCTGTGCCAACGTCCTCCACGCCCACTTCCACTACGACGTCCACCACAGCCCCCTAGGCAGGATCGTGACCAAACGACAACTCATCGGCGGCCTCGGGTTCGGGACGGTCGCGCAAACCTATGACCACATACGACCAGGCTATCCCCAGTCGGCCATTGACTGGGTGTTCGTCGGGTTGGGAGACTCCCTCGATGTGGTCGACGTCGGCGCCGGAACGGGCAAACTCACCGCGCCCGAAGGACTGCTCGATCTGGTGCGCTCGCGCAGCTATGTGATCGCACTCTCGACGTCTCGTCGGGAGGCCTTCCTCAACGAGGTCCGCGAGCTACTCGAAACTCACCCGCAACTGGCGGGCCGCGGATCGTTTCCGCTCCCCTACATCACGTCGGCGTTTCGGTACACGCGAGTTTGACGCCGAACCGGTCGCCACAGCAGCGCCGCCCTCCTGACCACCACGATCTCTAACGTCAAGATGTCGGCCGGCAAGATTTCCTTCAACGTGAGCCGAACCGACGTCCCTGTCGTCGTGAGGACCTCCTATTTCCCCAGCTGGTGGGTCCGAGGCGACAAGGGTCCGTACCGAACGCTGCCCAATCAGGTGACGGTGATTCCGACCTCTACGGCCGTGAGCCTGGTGTTCGGCATAAGGGGAGTCGACTACCTGGGGCATGCCATTTCGATGGGAACGCTGACGTCGGCCTTCCTATGGCGGGTGCGGCGGCGTAAGTGACCCCTGCTGGATTCGAACCAGCGACCTAGAGATTAGAAGGCTCTTGCTCTATCCAACTGAGCTAAGGGGCCGAGTCAATTCGACGCCGACATCCTACTCGGCACCACATAGTGGCTGCGGGGACTTAGTGTTGAGCACATGGTCAACTCTTCCGAAACCTCCGATCGCCGTGTCGTCATCACTGGGGCGACCGGTCTCATCGGCACTGCACTGGTTGCAGCCCTCACCAAGGCGGGGCACCCGGTCACGAGGTTGGTCCGCAAAAACGCGACCGGCGACGACAAACTCTGGGATCCGTCGGCCGGAACCATCGATGCCTCGGCCATCGAAGGGGCATGGGCAGTCGTCCACTTGGCCGGTGAAGGCATCGGTGACGCGAAATGGACGCCCGAGCACAAGCAACGAGTCCTCGACAGTCGCGTCAAGGGCACGACCCTGTTGGCCGAGACGATCGCCGCTGCGTCGAATAAGCCAACGGTGTTTGCCTCCGGTTCGGCGATCGGGTTCTACGGATCTCGAGACTCTCAACTTCTCGACGAAAACGCATCCGTCGGCACCGGGTTCCTGGCCGACGTCGTGCGAAAGTGGGAGGACTCCGCGAAAGCCGCCGTCGACGCTGCCGTTCGAACCGTGTTCCTCCGCACGGGAATCGTGCTCTCCACACGGGGCGGTGCGCTGAAACAACAACTGCTTCCCTTCAAACTCGGTCTCGGTGGACGTCTGGGCAAAGGCACCCAGTACCTCCCATGGATCACCATCGACGACGAAGTGCGAGCGATCATCCACGTGCTCGACACTGCGTCGATTCACGGTCCCGTGAACCTCGTTGCACCGAACCCGGTCACGAACTCCACGTTCACGAAAGCACTCGGCAAGGTGTTGAAGCGTCCGACGCTGATCCCGATTCCGCTCCTCGCCATCAAGGTCCTCTACGGCGAGGAAATGCTCAAGGAGATGCTGCTGTCGAGCGCGCGCCTCAGCCCTTCGGTTCTCACGTCGAACGGCTTTTCCTTTGCCCATCCAACCCTCGATGAAGCACTGCGCCACGTTCTGGATGCCAAGATCTAGCGATGGCGCGCGCTGCTCACGACTTTGATGTCGTCGTTGTCGGGTCAGGACTCGCCGGTCTTGCCGCCGCAATTCATCTGAACGCGGCGGGCCGCGATGTGGCTGTCGTCGAAGCCTCCGACGGAGTCGGAGGACGGGTACGAACCGACGTGGTGGAGGGGTTTCTTCTCGATCGCGGGTTTCAAGTGCTTCTCACCGCGTACCCCGAGGCACGGCGCATGCTCGACTACGACGCGCTCGACCTTCGTTGGTTCGAGCCAGCAAGCTATGTGCAAATAGGAACTGAACGGGCTCGGATCGGCGATCCGTTTCGGGAGCCCCTGAAGGCGCTCGAATCCCTGAAAGCGCCCATCGGGACGCTTGCCGACAAACTTCGAGTGGCCAAACTTCGCTTCGACGTGAAACGTCTCCCGATCGACGACATCTGGACGCAACCCGAAACCACCACCGAGGTTCGCCTCCAGTCGTTGAAGTTCTCGAGAACCATGATCGAGACGTTCTTCCGTCCCTTCTTCGCCGGCATTCAGCTCGACGCATCGCTGCAGACGTCGAGCCGGATGTTCGACTTCGTGTTTCGCATGCTGGCCGACGGCGGCAACGCGATCCCCGCGCAGGGTATGGGTCAGCTCACCACACAGTTGGCCGGTCGGCTCCCGGACGGGTCGATTCGGCTGAACTCCCCCGTCGAAGAGCTCGTGGATGGCGGGGTACGCCTCGCCGGTGGCGAGTCCATACGTGCGCGTACTACCGTGGTTGCCACCGACGGCCCCCACGCCAACCTGCTCCTGAAGCAGCTCCCCCCGGTCGGTTCGAACCGTGTGACCTGCCTCTACTTTGCCGCGTCGAAAGCGCCGTACAGCGCGCCGCTCATCATGCTCAACGGGAACGGAAACGGGAACGGGAGCACCGATGCGGTTGGCTCGGGACCGGTCAACAATGTCTGCGTACATACCAACATTTCGCCGCTCTACGCCCCTCCCGGAAACCATCTCGTATCGGCGTCGATCATCGGGGATCACGGTTTCGCAACCGAGCGAGAACTGGTTGACTCAGCGAAAACACAGCTTCGATCGTGGTTCGGCGACGACGTCAACGGGTGGGAACATCTGCGCACATACGATATCGCGCACGCACAGCCGGCCCAGCGTCCACCGGCACTCGAACCGGCGCAGCGTCCGGTGCTCCTCGACGGGGGCGTCTACGTATGTGGCGACCATCGCGACTCCGCGTCGATCCACGGCGCTCTGCTCTCCGGACGACGCTGCGCCGACGCCATCATTACCGCGGGGTAGCAAACACAACGAGCCGCCCAAAGGCGGCTCGTGCTTCGACGGGATCGGGCGCCACAGGGCACCCACTGAACTACCGGCCGGGGTTGTGCTCCACGATTGCGTCGATCATGCCGTATTCGAGGGCCTGCTGGCCCGTGAACCAACGATCACGGTCAGAGTCCGCCTCGATACGCTCGAGCGGCTGGCCGGTGTGGAGCGAGATCAGCTCGGCCATTTCCTTCTTCGTTCGCATCATGTTCTCGGCGTGAATCTGGATGTCGGTCGCCTGGCCCTGCATCTGACCCAGCGGCTGGTGCATGAGGATTCGACCGTGCGGCAAGGAGTACCGCTTTCCCTTTGCGCCGGCGCAGAGGAGGAACTGACCCATCGACGCCGCCATGCCCATGCAGATGGTCGACACGTCGGGGCGGACGAACTGCATGGTGTCGTAAATGGCCATACCGGCGTAGACCGAACCACCGGGAGAGTTGATGTAGAGGTATATATCGCGCTCTGGGTCCTCGGCGTCGAGGAGAAGAAGTTTCGCAGTGACGTTGATCGCTGAATCGTCGGTAACCGTGCCGTTCAAGAACACGATCCGCTCCTTCAGAAGCCGGTCGAATACGTCGCCACCGGGCGTCATCGATGTTTGGGCAAGCACCTGGGGAAGTTCCATAGCGCCAATGCTACGCCCGAGCAGCCGATAGTGGACGCACTCTCGGTGAGATCCGCAAATTTCCTCAGCCCTGGAGCACGAGCGGACCCCCGGAGCACGAGCGGACCCCTGGAGCACGAGCGGCCCCCGGAGCACGAGCGGACCCCTGGAGCACGGTACAGGCTTGTGGTGCGTTCGGGCAGCTTGTGGTGCGTTCGGGCTGGCCGGACGCACCCCAAGGGTGGCAAACGCACCACAAGCTCCGGGGACTGGTCGCTGAGAGGGCACAAGCTTCGGGCGCAGGCGGCCCGACCTACGATTGCATCGTGACGAGCGACGGCGGCAGCAGCTTCACGGACAAGGCGCACCTCACCGCGCATGCGTACAGCGACGCGCACCGGCTCAAGGACCGCGCCGCGGTGTATCAGTACCTGAACATTGTCTCGGTGGATATCGGTCCCCACCCGTTTCGCGGGGAGGGGCTCGTCGGTCTGGTCTCGACGTTCCTCGACCCCGAGATCACCGGCCCGGCCCTCGACATCGGGTGCGGTGCCGGGCAGTACCTTGCGCTGCTTGCGTCGCAATGTGCCTCAGTGATCGGAGCTGACCTTTCCGCAGGAATGCTCGCTGGCATTGCGCCCGGGCCGTGGACCACCCAGCTCGCCGATGTCGAGGCCCTTGCGTTTGCCGACGCAACGTTTCAGGTGGTTCTGGCCAACCACATGCTCTACCACTGCCCGAATGTGGCGCTGGCAGTGAGCGAGATTCGCCGTGTGCTGCGAAGCGACGGTGTGATGATTGCGACGACGAACGGCGACGGAAACTTCTCCGAGGCATACGACATGCTGGCCGCGGCCGCCGGCGCGGTGCTCGGGCGTGAAGTGGCACCGCTTACACCGGCCGACGCCCGCTTCACACTGGAGACCGGAGCAGTGGCCCTGGCCCAGAGTTTTGCCTCGGTGTCCACGAAGGCGACCCGTGGATTCCTGGTGTTTCCGAGCCTGGAGTCGCTCGAAACACTGCGCGCGTACTTTCGTAGCGTCGACGACGAGT
>JANOWU010000248.1:0-3899 GCA_031418035.1 Acidimicrobiia bacterium | reverse complement strand
CTCGCCGACGTGACCGGCGAGCGGCCACCAAAACGTCGCCGTCGTCGACCAGGCATTGTCGAGCACCAGATGTGCGAACACGCCGATCGGGATCGCCAACGAGCGACGCCGTAAGCTTCGCCTCCCGATGGTGAGGAGCATCACGGCGAACAACAATCCCACTGCGGTCACGACGGAATGGGCCGGACCGGTACCGCGTCGAATCACCGCGTCGATCGGGTCCGGGAGCAATGCGCCAACAGCAATCAGGCGGTAATCGATCGCGGGATCTCGAAAGACCACGAACACACCGGCAATGGCCAGCGCAGCAAACCAGAGAAACATGATCGTGAAACGGGCGACCTACCGGAGCAGAATCGACCCACACTCTTCGCATTGCGCAACGACGTCGGTGGGCAGCTGACGAAGGCGGTCGAGATCGACGGCCGATAGCTTCATCCGACATCCCATGCACGTCCCGTGTTCGAGCCTCGCCGCTCCGACGCCCTTGTTCGACTTTCGTACGTGTTCATACTTTTGCAGAACCGCCGCTGGCACCTCGGCAGCGAGCGCCCCGCGTTTTTCGAACACGTCAGCAGCCGTCTGACGAAGCGCAATGCGTTCGTCGTCGGCGTTGCCAACGAGGACGGCCCGTTGGCCCCGCAGCTCCGCGATCTCCGCGTCGGCCGCTGCTATCTGCGCGTCGAGCGGCTCTCGTTCGAGCAACAGTTCCAGCTCGCCATCTTCGAGATCACTGCGATGCTTCTTGAGCGACGCTATATCGGCTTCGAGCGCCTGCAGTTCTCGAGTCGCCGTGACACTTCCCGAATACAGCGATTTCGCTGCGGACTCGACCTTCGTATCGACGTCGTGGATCTTGCCCTCGAATTCGTTCTGTCGGGCATCGAGTCTTGCGACGATGATCCTCGCTTCGGCGATGGACGACTCCCTCGCTTCGATTCTCGTGTCGACCTCGGCGATCTCGGCATCGAGCGGGAGGTGTGACGTCCGATGATGGAGTTGCGCCAACTGCGAATCGTGCTCTTGCAATGCACCGAGTACTGCAGGATCAAAGGACTCCGACATGGTCGAAAACGTAGACGAGTTCTGAGCCGTACCGTGCCATGGCCACCAACACCATCACGCCGTGGGCGTTTCCGGTGCTGGTGCAGGAGGCGCGGGTGGTGGAGGTGGCGGCACGGGTGCCGGCGGGGGCGCCGGGGCGGGAACCGGTGTTACTTCGGGCGCTGGGGCGGGAAGCACCGGGATCGGCGTCGGGGCCGGGGTGGGCGATGGCGATGGTGATGGCGACGTCGGGTTGTCCGAGGCGTCGGTGGGGCGTCGGGTCGCGGCCGGTGTGTTCGGATCTACCACGACGCTGGTCTTGAGTCGCGGTCGCCGGCGCGTTGTCCTGCGGCGCGATTTCTGCGACGAGGTCTGCTTCGCCACGTCCGTGGAAGCGACGTCAGTGCCCGAATTCGGGGAGTCGACTGCGTACGCCGCCATGGTGCGCTCGAAGGAGAAGTCTGCAGAGCAAAAACTGCCTGATCGTTTGCGCTTCGTATTCGATCGCGAGGTCTTGACGGACGTCGTGGTCTTCTTGCGCTTCTTGACCGAACTCTTTTTGGTGGGTGTTTCCCCGGCCCCGCCGACGCTGAAGCCCCGGCTGGCGATGAAGCCAACAACTGGGGTCGACGTCTTCTTCGATGCTTCCTTTGCCGCTTTCTCGGCGGCCTTCGCCGCGGCTGCGGCTGCGGCTTTGGCCGCCTTCTCTGCGGCATCTGCGGCCTTCTTCGCCGTACGTTCTCGATCGCGACGTTCCTTCTCCGCGAGTCGTTTGTCTTCGCGGGCCTTCCTGACCAGCGCTTCGACCGAGAGGCACTCGCCGCGGGCGAACAAAGACGGGTCAGGCCCCACCAGCCTTACAGGTGCGTCGTCGGAAAGCTCAGCGGTCATATAGTCGTGCCAGATGCGGGCGGGGTAGGTACCACCCAGCACCGTGATCCCGCCGACGTTGCGCATCGGGAGTTTGCGATCCGGCGCGCCCATCCACACGGCTGTCGCGATCTGCGAGGTGTACCCGACGAACCAGGCGTCTTCGTAATCGTTTGTGGTGCCGGTCTTCCCCGCCGCCTGGTGGCCCTTCAGGTCTGCCTCCGTGCCGGTTCCATCCGTCACGACCCTGCGCATCGTGCCGATCAGGGTTCTGGCGACCTGGCGATCGATGACCTGCCTGTCGGTGTGGTCTGCGGCGAGAATCGTCTTGCCGTCGCGATCGAGCACCTCTTCCACGAGATAGGAATGCCGTGCTTTTCCTTCCGACGCGATCGTCGCATAGGCCCCGGCCATCTCAATCGGCCGCACCTCTTCGACACCGAGTGCCATCGCGGGGACAAGGTCGATGTTCGTCGTGATCCCGAGGCGTCGAGCGACGTCGGCGACCTTGTCGTACCCGACGATGTAGGCCAAGCGGGCGAACGCGCAGTTGTTCGACTGCACGAGTTGGCTGAGAATCGTGTTCGTCGAGCCCGAACCTTCACGCGAGTTGCGCGGAAGGTAGGGGTCGGGTTCGCCGTTCGGATTGGGGATCGGACACGGTTCGGCACCACTTACGGTTGACTTCGGCGAGATCCCGGACTCGAGGGCCGCAATCAACGTGAAGGGTTTCCAGGACGATCCCGGTTGGCGTTTGCCCTGGGTTGCGAGGTTGTACTTGTCGGTTTCAAACCCTCGACCTCCCACCATGGCCCGCACTGCGCCAGTGTCGACGTCGACCGAAACGAGCGCCGCGGTGAACTCGTCCTGTTCAGGGACGTTTGTCGTGACTGCGTCCTCGGCCATTTGCTGCGCGAATGGATCGAAGGTCGTGATGATCTTCAAACCGCCACTGAACACAGCGTTGTAACGATCCTTTGCGGTGTCCCCGAGCCGTTCGTCGTCGAGCAACTCCTGCTTGACCGCTTCAAGGAAATACGTCTCGGGCTTCACCAACCGGTCCGCCGGGCGCGGCATCGGCGCCCGCTTGTACTCCTCGAGCTCTTCAGGGGTTACGTGGTTGAGCGACGCCATGCGTTCGAGGACCGTCGCTCGGCGTCTTCGCGACCGGTCCCGGTACTTGAGCGGGTCATATCCCGTCGGATTACGGATCATTCCGGCAAGGAAGGCCGACTCGCCGAGGTTCAGCTGGGTGACCGGCTTCGCGAAGTAGCGCTCGGATGCCGCCTGGACGCCGTAGGCACCCTCACCGAGATACACCGTGTTCAAGTACATCTCCAGGATCTGGGTCTTCGAGTACTTCTTCTCGAATCGATACGAGATGAGCGCCTCACGCACCTTACGGTTGATGTCTTGTTTCGATGTGAGGTACGACAGTTTCACCAACTGTTGGGTAATGGTCGATCCACCCTGAGAGACGCCGCCTGCTTCGACGTTTGCTGCAGTTGCCCGAGCGAGGGCGCGCACGTTGATCCCAAGGTGTTTGTTGAATTGGGAGTCTTCGACGTCGAGCACGGCCTGAATCAGGTGAGGTGGTACGTCCCGAATGGACACCGGAACCCGGTTCTGCTCACCGCGCCATGTCGCGATGACGTTGCCGTAGCGGTCGAAGACCTCGGAACGGACGTCGAGCGGTTTTACCGAGCCGAGTTTTCCGGGCGCAAAGCTAAAGGCGTGTCGGAGCTTCGCTCCACCGATCCCCACACCAACCAGTGAACCGGTGATGAGCGCGACAGACAGGCCGAGACCCACCGTCAGCGTGACGAGCCGGAGCATCTTGATCCCCAGCTTCTTCACCCGCTTCATGACGCCATGTTACGGGACCCTCGTGACTCCCGACCGTATGGCGCCATGAAACCCATGTGTCGAGCCCTGCCCATCGGAGCTTGTGGTGCGTACGGACACCTTGTGGTGCGTACGGCCAG
>JANOWU010000247.1:0-17354 GCA_031418035.1 Acidimicrobiia bacterium | reverse complement strand
CGCCAAACTGCTTCTCACTCGCGGGCTTTTTGCTGGTTGACCGGCTTGTTGTTGGTGTTTTTAACTTGCCTACGCCCCTGCAACTCCCCGTCGAGTGGGTAGCTGGGAGCTCGAGTGGATAGCTGGGAGCTCGAGTGGAGTGGCTCCAGGGGGTCAGAACACCGAGAAGAACTCGCCGGACAGGTCGGGCGCACCGGCGTAATGGCGAACGAGTTCACGACTCGCGAAGTACCACCGATCCCCTACGCGAACATACGTGTCGTCGTAGTACGCGAGAAGCAGCCCGACTTCGCCCGTTGATCGCTTCAGGTGTTCCATGATGTACCACCGGCCCGATGCGGTTCCGGCGCTCTCGTCGATGTCGACGGCGCCGTTCAAAACGTTTTGGACGACTGACGAGAACCCTCCCATGGCCTTGTGCCAGAGCGCAAGGATGGCCTCGCGGCCCTCGACCTCGCGGCCGGGCCCCAACACCCATCGAGCGTCCTCAGCCCATGTGTTGCCCCATTGTTCCCCGTTGCGCAGACAGACAGCGTCGGCGTAGGAATGGATCAACTCTTCGATCTGCTCGCGCGTGGACTTCGACTGCGCCATGTGTGGCTCCGTTCAATGGGGGTGTTCAGTGGGTGGCTTGGATTTGTGACTGATGCGAAAAAAGAATTGATCAGGCGATAGATTTCCAGACCACATCGAAGCACAGATCGCACCTAGAACGCATTCTGAGCACGGAACCTTGGAGGCCGCTCATGACCACCCGCACCATTCCGACCGCTACCGGCGACATCACGGCCGAGTGGCTCACCACGACGCTACGCGATTACGGCACGATCCCTCGTGACGTCTCGGTGACGTCCGTGGCGGGAAGCGTGCTTCCGTCCGGGGTCGGGTTCATGGGTGAGGTCGGCCGTCTCGACGTTGCCTACAGCGCGCCGTGCTCGGCGCCCTCGTCGATCATTGCGAAGATTCCGACCCAGAACGAAACTGTCCGCGGGATGCTGGCCGCCGCCAACATCTTCGAGCGTGAGGCCCGGTTCTACGCCGACGTCTGTCCCACGGTGCGTTCGGTCAGCGGTCAGGCGTACGGCATCGCCATCGACAAGGAAAACGATGACTACCTCCTGCTCATCGAGGACCTCTCGCCGTACCGGATGGGTGACCAGCTCTCCGGACTCAGCGTCGACGACGCCTACGCGGCACTCAAAGCGGCAGCGCATCTCCACTCCACCTTCTGGCAGTCGCCGAAGCTCGACGCGCTCGATTGGATGCCCGCATGCAACTCGGCAGGCATGAAGATCGGCGAACACGTCTATGCCCAGAGCCTTGATCCCTTCAAACAGATCTTCGGGCACGCCGTCGAGGCCGAACACGAATCGCTTATCGAACGATTCGGTCCGAACAGCCCGCACCTTCTTGATCGTCTGGCCGCCATGCCGTTGACCGTGTCACATTTCGATTATCGGCTCGACAACCTGTTCTTCGGCGACCACGAGGTCGTGAAGATGATCGACTTCCAAACGTCGTCGCAGGGTGGGTTCATCTACGACGTCGGCTATCTCCTGAGCCAGAGCATGACCATCGAAGATCGCCGCACGCACGAAGACGATCTCCTCAGGGCGTACCACGAGGCGTTGATCGCCGGTGGCGTTGATGGCTACGGATTGGATCAACTTCGTGCCGATTACCGCGTCGGTGTCCTCTACGGCTGGATCATCCCCGTTTTCGCGGTCGGCAGCCTCGATGTCTCGAGCGAGCGAGCGATGGCGCTCTGGACCGAGGTCATCAAGCGAGCTCAGGCTGCGATGTCAGACCACAACGTGAAGGACCTTCTCACGGTGTGATCCACCGCCCCGATCGAAAGGACAGGCAAACATGTACGAGCACCCGATAGCCAACGCGACACCGAGCGAGCCAGGCGAGTATTCACCGGTTGCTGCCCACGTGCTCGACGACCCTGCGGCAGCGTTTGCCGACCTCCGTGCGCGTTGCCCGGTGCACCTTTCGAACGACTTCGCCGAGCCGTTGTATTCGATTGCTGCGACTCCCGACATCATGTCGGTGCTCTCGAACACGACCCTGTGGTCGAATCGAAAGGGTCCTGGGATCAGCAAGGCGGGCGCGTCGAACGGCGACGTGCAACGTGACGACCCGCCGGAGCACACGCGTCGACGACGTTTTCTCCTTGAGCCCTTCCTGCCCCGGTCGGTGGAAAAGACCGAGCCACAGCTAAGGGTGTTGGCCGAGGGTCTGGCCGACGCGATCGTGGCGCGCGAGTCGCACAACGCAAATCTGTATGCGGACTTTGCTCTTCCGCTTCCCGTCACCAGCTTTTGTCTGTCGATGGGAATCGAGATCGAGCACCGAGACCAGTTCAGCGAATGGGCCGACGAAATGGTGCTCGGCATGACCTACCCCGAACGCGGTGTCGAGGCGCGCAAGGCCATCAACGCCTTTTCGTCGAACGAAATTCTCCGACGTCGAGAGATGGCCGCGCGCGGAGACGAACTCCCGGAAGGATTCCTGTCGCACCTGGCGTCGGCTCCCTACACCGACGATGGCAACGTGATGGACCTGCGCGAAGCGTCGAACACCGTAAGCCAACTTCTCGTCGCCGGTCACGAGACGACGACATCGCTGATCACCAACATGATGTGGCGCCTCCTGGAGGATCGCACCCGCTGGGAACGCCTGCTGGCCGAACCGGTGTTGGCGCCGAACGCGGTGGAGGAAAGCCTGCGTTTCGACCCACCCGTACTCGGGCTGTGCCGAACGAACAACGAGACCACGAGCCTCAGCGGCGTCGAGATTCCCGAGGACTCAAAGGTGTTGGTGCTCTATGCCTCCGCCTGTCGCGACCCGGAGTTGTTCGACGCTCCCGATGAGTTCCGCGTGGATCGCCCGCTCACGGAAACAAAGCGTCATCTCGCGTTTTCGTGGGGTATCCACCACTGCCTGGGTGCACACGTGGCCCGTCTGACGGCGCGGGTCGCTTTGGAAACGCTTCTCACCAGAATTCCCACCTTGCGGCTCAACGGCGACACGAAACGAATTGCCGCGCCGTTCCTATGGGGACGTAGGGTTGTTCCGGTGACCTGGTAGTCGCCGGTCGCTTGTTGGCACCGGCCTACGTGTCGAACAGCGCAGCACGCAGCGGAGCCCACCATGGGGCAATCTCAGCACGAAACCGTTGTGCGTAGAGAGCCGTGAGTTCATCCGCGTCGGCCGGAGCGTCTTGGTGTTGCGTGGGCACCATCGGTGATGCTCCGACAATCGGGTCCACCCACTCGATCTTGAAGGCTTCGAACACCGGCCGAAACTCGGGCGACGCCGATTCGTGGTGATCGCTCGTCTGGTGAACGATGAAGCTCAAGAAGTCAGGGTACGAGAGCAGGGTGTAATACGTGCGGGGCGCGGCGCCGCGCCAGTACTCGTAGCGGACCACGTTTGGTTCGAGGCGGTGCGTGGCCTCGTAGAGACGCCGCACAATGGTCTCGAACGCCGCCTCCTGACCTTCTCGGACGGTGATGTGGGCGAGCATCGTAGCCATGGCACGGGACTCTATCGTCGTGGGGTTGCTTTCGCCCAGCCCACCCGCGCAGCGCGGATACAAAGCCGGTGGCTACAGAAACGACCGCATGCCCTCCGCGCATCGTCGTGCATGGCCTGCGGGGTCACTGCTACCCGCTGATTCGTTGCACACCTCCAGCGACCACGGCACCGTCACGCCAAGATCTTTGAGAACGGTGACCATCGAGGCGACGTCGAACTCACCCGATCCGGGTGGCACCCGATACTGGAGGCAGTCCTGCACATAGTCGGCAAGTGTCGGGACCAGCGGCCCGTCGTTCATCTGAATCGCCATCACCCGGTCGCCCGGTATCGCGCGAATGAGGTCGAGATCACGCGCACCGCGCTCGTGGTGCCAGATGTCGACGCACACCCCACCGTTGTCACGACCGGCGCGCTCGACGATCGCCATCGCGTCGGTGGCGGTCACGATGTTCGTGAACGGAAGAAATTCGATTCCGACGACGAGCCCGTGATCAGCGGCTCGGTCGCACAGTCCGCCGAACGCCCGGCCGGCGTCGTCGAGCGTGCCGTCGTAGGGACCGATCGCCTGCAGGTAACGGCACCCGAACTCATCGGCCATGCGCCATGCGACCTCTTCCATGGAACGACAGCGATCGTAGGGTTCGCCGGTCTGAGCCCACCCGCGTACGACCTCGATTTCGGCAAGGACGATGCCGTGCTCATCGAGCAGTTCTCGAATTCGGCCGGGAGCTTCACCGGCTGCCTCGAGTTCCTGGTACTGGTTGAGATACAGCCCGATGCCGGAGAATCCAGCTGCGGCGGCCATTGCGATGCGTTGATCGATCGGAAACATCCGAGGGAGGGTGAAATGCGACATGACCAGATCGGACAAACCGAGGTCGCGCGGAGTACGGTTCGGCATAGGGAATTGAGTGTGTCAGAAGATCCACCCAAATCCCGATTTCATCGCATGTCAGTGCACTTGAGCACTGACGCAAACTGACTCGTTGGGGGAACTATCAAATGTCTGATCGACTTGCTGGCAAAGTCGCGGTAATCACCGGTGCGGCGAGCGGTATCGGGGCGGGGACGGCACGCCGATTCGTCGAAGAAGGCGCTCGTGTAGTGCTCGCCGATATCCAAGACGACGCTGGTCGCGCGCTCGCTGCTGAGCTCGGTGACGTCACCACCTACGTTCACTGCGATGTCACTTCCGAGGCCGACGTCGAAGCAGCCGTCCAGGCGGCGGTGAGCTCCTTCGGTCGTCTCGACGTCATGTTCAACAACGCCGGCATCGTCGGTGTGATCGGCCCCATTGCCGATACGCCGATCGAAGCGTGGGATCGCACGGTAGACATCTTGTTGCGCAGCGTGTTCCTCGGTATGAAGCACGCCGCGCGCATCATGATCCCGCAGGGCTCGGGGTCAATCATTTCGACGTCGTCGACGGCCGGGATAGTCGGCGGACTTGGACCCCACGTCTACACCGCTGCCAAACACGGCGTGATCGGGCTTACGAAGTCTGTTGCGTCGGAGTTGGCGCGCGACGGCATTCGGGTGAATGCCATCTCGCCCGGGAACACCGTCACAGCGATGACGGCCGGCGTGATCACCGGGGACCACACCGACGTCGAGAATGCGACGAAGCACATCTCCTCCGGATCGCCACTCGGGATCGCCGGCCTTCCGAGCGACATCGCAAACGCTGCGCTTTACCTGGCCAGCGACGAGGCACGAAACGTCACGGCTCACACCCTGGTGGTGGACGCCGGCCAGACCACGATGCACGGCTCCGGCCGATTCCACAAAGGCGATTCCGCGATCGTTCACGAGGCCGGCCGACGCGACCGACTCTGATCTCGCCGCCACAAGACCCATTAACCAATTCATAGGTACACATATGATCATCATCGCCGGAACAATCGACCTCGAACCATCGAATCGCGCTGCGTGTCTGGAGGCATCGAAGCCCCTTCAGCAGGCGACGCGAGACGACGAGCCGGGGTGCCGCGCCTACTGTTTTGCGCCGGACCCCTGCGTCGAGGGTCGCATCCAGGTATACGAGCTGTGGGACGACGAGGCCTCACTCGCCGCACACTTCGAGCATCCGAACTACCTGAACATGCGAACCATGTTCGGACAGTTCGGTCTGCTCGGCGCGGACAACAAGAAGTACCGATGCGATTTGAGCGAGCCGGTCTACGATGACACTCGGACGCCGCGCGCCGACTTCTTCACCGCAACGAGCTAGGAGCTAGGCGTCCGCTCCTACGGACTCGGACTCTGCGTCCACGGACGCCGTGAGGAATGTCGGCGTGAACGAGCGGAGCCATCCCTCGATTTCATGGAAGGGCATCGGCCGCGCAAACACGTAGCCCTGAATGAGGTCGATTCCGAGCGAGCGGGCCATGGTGACCTCGTCGAGTTGTTCGACGCCCTCAATCATGACCTTCGCGCCCAATCGGCGGGCCAGCTCGACGATGGAAACGACAAGTGCCTCAGTTCGCGGGTCCCCCACCAGTCCGGTGACGAAGGAACGATCGATCTTCAGTTCATCGACCGCAAGCACACGTAGGTTCGTCAGCGACGAGAACCCGACCCCGAAGTCGTCCATCGAAACCGCGATTCCCGCTGCACGGAGATCATCGACCGTGCGGGCGGCAGCGTCGGGGTTGTGCAGAAGTGACTCCTCGGTGACTTCGATGCACAGGTTCGACGACGCCACCTTGTACTTCTTGAGGATCGGAAAGATCCTCTCGGTGAGGCGGCCTTCGGAAAGATCTTGTTCACTCACGTTCAACGACAGGACGAGCCCGGGTCGAAACCGATGCAGCTCGCTCAGCTGTTGGATGCCTCGTTCGATTACTGCATCGGTCAGTCGGCCCAACAACCCCGTCGCCGCCGCTGCATGAATGACTGCATTCGCCGGGAGAGGCTGTCCTCCCGATGAAAGGCGAAAGAGCGCCTCGATCCCGACAACCGAGCCGTCGCGCAGGCTGATCTGGGGTTGATAGTGCAGCTCGAAGTCGCCGTTTTCGAGTGCGTCTCTCACGATCGACGCCAACCGCAGGCTCCCGTAGGGGTCGACGTTGGCATTGTTGTGCGGTTCGTAGTTCGAGTGCAGCTGTTTGGCCCGGTACATCGACGTGTCGGCGAGCCGCATGAGGTCGCCACCATGCTTTGCGTCGCTCGGGAAATCGGCGCTCCCGATCGACAGCCGCTGGTCGATGCGAACCCCTTCGATGAGCACAGGCACGTGAACCAGCGTGACGATTCGTTGCGCCAACTGCTGGGCCAACTCGGGTTCGCGGAGAATCGCTGCGAATTCGTCGCCACCCAAGCGAAACAGGTCGACCCCCGACGTCAGCCCACTTGGTGCACGGATGAGGCGAGCCGCCACCGTTCGAAGAAGCTGATCGCCTGCGTCGTGTCCGAGTGAGTCGTTCACTTCTTTGAACTCGTCGAGATCCAGGAGAAAGAACGTGAACGGAACGTCGGACCGGACCATCTGCTCAAGGTGCTCGCGAAGCGCTCGGCGATTCGGGAGACCCGTGAGGTCGTCGGTTCGGGCCTCCCGGTGGAGATCCGCGCTGATTCGCACCCGGTCATAGGCGAGGCACAGACGCAAAACGACGAGGACGATTGCGACGACCGCGCACAACCGGGCAAGCACGAATACGCCGGGTATGGAAACAAACGCGAGTGCGGCACCGAGTGGAACCGTCGCAGCAATCGTCCTGTAGCGACTTCGAGCGTGCCCACTCATCGCCGGCCATGTTTCGCTTTGGCGTGTGGCGAGCACAACCCCGAAGTAGCCGGCTGCTGCGAACCGTGGCCCGAAGCCGAGGATGACATGAACGCGATTCTCGAATAGCGGCAACAGGTCAGAGAGCAAGAACAGCAGTTGCGAACCGAGCATCAATTTGATCAATGGGGGGAACCGCCACCGACAGAGCGAACCCAGCGTGACCAAAGCGCCAACCATCAACGCCCCGAGCATCGGGAAAAGAACGTTCACAAAACGCGGCCAACCGTTGGAGCTGGCGGCGAATTCGGTGTGGAGCATCCATTGGGCCAGGCCCGCCCCGCCGAGGCACGCGAAGATAAGTCCGTCGATGAGGTTTTCGAGCAACGGCGCGACGCTGCGTACGCGAACAAATCCGTACAGCGACCACAAGCTCAATGGATAGGTAAGGACAAAGGTCGCCGTCACCACGGGATGATGAAGAGGCAATCCCAGAGCGAGGAGGACGAAGCCGGCCATTGCCGTTCCCAGTCCGAACGCACCCAAACGCCAGCTGTTTGCATCCAGCTCGGATCGCGAGGATCGACGGACCACAACGGCGATGGTGAAAAACGTGAGCAGCGGCAGCACCAACGTCGGTTTGCCGTTCGAATCCGCTGCTGCGGCAATCATCATGAAAGCAAGGGCAACTTTTCCACGACGTCGAAAGCTGCTGTTCGATGGTCGCGGTTCCATCTCTGCATTCTCGACATTCACCCGATGCGACTGAAGGTGTCTTCGCAACCGGGCTAGGGAAATTTCCTCCGTGAGAATGTACTAAACCGAAGTCTCGTCCAAGACCTTCGCGAAGCCGCTGTCGGCGAGAACCTTTCCGACGCCGGCGAGGAACGGGGAGGACTGCGCCGAGATCGCGGCCCGAACCTCCGTCCCATAGGACAGCGCGAATACGGTGTCCATGGGGGTTTCGTTGGCTTCAGTCAAACGATACCTCAGTACCCCGAAAGGGCCTTCGTGAACGGGAATTCCCACGGCAGCCATGTGCTTGAGAATTCGTGGGTGTCCGAGCGCGCAGTGCGCATCGACGGACATGGTCTCCGTCGCTCGAATCCCCAAAAGCACCTGAGAGCACATGAGGCGATACAACGTTGCGAACCGGGCTTCCTTCGTTGGCGCTCCCAGCGGCGTGACATCAAGTGTGGTCATGTCGCTGAAGGGCCGTAGGCTTTCGATTCCGAGGTAGTCCGCGATTTCTTGGGCAACGGCTTCGGGGTCCTTCCCGACCAATACCCCGAGGTCGCGCAGCATGCGATCTGAGCCACCCGGGCCGGTCAAGCGCAAGATTCCCTCCACATGTTTGGCGGTTTGGGGAGCACCTCGTCGAAACACGGCCAGCCAACACGCGCTGGTGCGATCGGCCAGCCATGCACGCGACTCGTCCTCGCGATCGCCAAGTGCCACGAGTTGCTCAACCTCGAGTTCGATGATGCCGTCGACGATATCCTCGTCGGGTCCGAAGACCTTCGCGAAATGTGTGTCGTCGAGCAGGTAGACGTCGCCGATGATGTTGCTTCGCTGCTGGAGCGTGAGATCGACGACGATGCCGGGAGCATCGGCGCCGGTAGCCACCGATCCGGGTACTGCTTGTTCGAACGACACGTTTGTTTCCTTGTGATTCGTCGAACCCCACCAAAGGCTCACATGAGCCCGTTCTCACCATTGAACCTATCGCCACAATCAGGGGACGGACAACGGGTCGAAAGGACCCTTCACCCGACGCAACTACCTGGGAAGGACTACCTGGGTAGGAATTGGCCTGTATTGGCCGTGACGCCGCCGTCTACGGGGAGTGCCACTCCGGTGATGAAACTCGACGCAGGTGAGAGCAGGAACGATATGGCCGCGGCGATCTCCTCTGGCTTTCCCCATCGCCCGAGGGCGATCCGAGCGCGGAGTGAATCGTAGACAGCAGGAACTGACTTGATTGCCGACGTCATGCCGGTTTCCGTCGGCCCGGGGCACACCGCGTTGATGCGAATGGCGTCGGCGCCCAAGTCCTGTGAGAGCCCGCGCACGAGATTGATCGCTGCACCTTTCGACGCATTGTATGGCCACATATTTGTGTCGCCACCGATGCCAGAAGTCGAGGCGGTAACAACAATTGAGCCAGCGCCGGCTTTGCGCAGTTCGGGGACAGCAGCGCGAATTCCGAGGAGCACGCCGGTTACGTTGACCGACATCACGCGCTCGAACTCGGCGATGGGCAGATCCATGATGTCGCCGGACTTCGGAATTCCGGCATTCAGCGCAGCACCATCGAGCCTTCCGAAGTGCTCCACCGCTGTGCGGACCCAAGCCTGGTTGTCCTCCTCGGATGTCACGTCGCCCTGGATCGCCACTATTCGGTCGAGGTCATCGACCTCGAAGTCGCCGCACGCCACACGATCGACGGCCACGACGGAACCGCCGCCGCTCACGATCGCGCGCACGGCAGCACGACCTATTCCCGACGCCGCGCCGGTAACGAGTATGACCTGTCCACTATGTGATCCCACGTGTGCCCCTAGTCTCGGTATGTTATCTGTACACTTATGATTCGACGTACGGTCCGAGAACTTGACGGACCCGAAGCGTCTCCGGAATTCTTTCGACGCCGATGGTGCGATCGATTTCCTCGTGCAGGTGCCATATCCGACGTTCCTGATAGTTGATCGGGATTCCGCGAAGCGCCGGCGATTCCAGCGACCGCTGCATCGGTGCGAGGTTTCGCGTGTCCTCCTCCATGATGAGGTCGAAGGTATCCATTCGACGCTTCCACGCTTCCGGGAGTTCGTCGCCCTCCCAGCTTTTCGGCGCGTAGTGAATCCAATCCAAACGGGTCTTGTTCTTGGCCAGCGGCCAGAACAGGAGGAACGGAAACCCGTACGACGCAAGCGGCGTGATGAGGTTTGGGAAGATGCTGTACGCCGACGATGTCGAGCGGATCATGGGATTCACCGTAGCGATATCGACGAATCCCGGAACGACACGATGCTGCCAGTCGGACCAATCCGTCATGCCAAAGGCTTCATAGGACGACTTCGAAAAAGGTGTGACCATGCGCGAGTGTCCGCCCGGCAGCAGTCCCATTGTTGCGCCCCGATTGTCGAGGAGGCTGTCGCCGTTGCGAGAGTGAATGTGTTTGAAGTGATACACCTCGAGGAAACCTTCGGCCATCACCTTCCAGTTGCACTCCACGACTTCACTGCGCCGGCTCACGGTCACGAGGTCCGATCCACCCATCTCTGCGAGTTGCTCGACAACCGGTCCGAGATAGTCCACGAGCGACATGGCGTCGGGATCCTGGTTCACGAAGACCCAGCCGTCCCATACTTCGCAGCGAAGCACAGGCAGGCAGCGCGACGTCTTGACGAGATCGACGAAGTCTCGCTCGTCGGGAACTGAAACCAATACACCGGTGTCGATATCGTAGGTCCACGAATGATATTGGCATCGCAATTGGCGAGCCGACCCGGACTCGTCGCGTACGACGGGTGCGCCTCGGTGCTGGCAGGTGTTGTAGTACGCCCGCACCTGATGATCTCGCCCCCGGACGATGACCATCGGGCTGCCGAGATCGTCGAATCGCTTGTAGTCACCGGGCTGGGCAACGTCCTCGGCTCGACAGGCCATGACCCAGACCTTGGGCCACAGGAACCGCTTCTCGAGGTCCCAAAACTCGTCGCTGGTGTAACGACCACCGGGGATGTCGTGAAACGCCGGGAATCCTTGCGGTGGGGCCGTCCGGGAAAACTCATACGCCATTTCGGACTTGAGTCGATCGAGCAATTCGTCATTCATCGTTTCTCCTCAGACCGGGTCAAGCGGCTCGACGTATCGCTCGACCGGACGACGTTCGTGCCACACACGTTGATGTTACAAACTATGTCGCAGTCGCCCCATTCCGTTCGTGGTCACTTCCCCGCTCCGGGAGCGAGAACGTGACCAACGTCGGGAGTTGTGATTAGGGTCGTGGCCGTGAGCATTGCGGGAAACATCCTCGTCGTCACCAAAGGACACCCATTCGATCACGACGCGTTCTTTGCCGTGTGGGACGCACTGGCACCGCAGCGTTGGACGCACCGAGAACATCCCGAAGCGGCGCTGGCGCTGTCACCGGAGGCGACGAAGGATTTCGACTGCATCGTCTTTTACGACATGCCCGGCATACTTTTCACGAGGTCCGATCCGCCGACCGAGTTCGCTGCGCCCCCGGTGTCGTTCGTACGGGATTTCGAGGCGCTTCGCGAATCCGGCAAGCCCATGGTGTTCCTGCACCACGCCGTCGCGGGCTGGCCGGCGTGGGAGGAATACGCTCACATCGTCGGCGGTCGTTTCCACTACCAACCAGCCGAATTGAACGGCACGCACTATCCCGATTCGGGGTATCGATTCGATGTGCGCCATCGAGTCGAGGTCGTTGCCGTGGACCATCCGGTATGCGCCGGCCTGGGTGACTCCTTCGAGATCACCGACGAGCTGTACATGTTTCCCGTCCTCGAAGACGACGTCGTTGCGCTGCTGCGCACCAACTTCGACATGAGTGACCCATCGCAGTTCTTCTCCGCTGACCTCGCGATCCGAGGGAGGCGCAACAGCAACGAGAACTGGACGCACCCTGCGGGAAGCCAACTGGTCGGGTGGGTCAAGAACAGCCGCCACTCTCCCATCGTCTATCTCCAGTTCGGCGACGGTCCGCAGACCTACGCGGACCCGTCGTTCCGACTGGTCGTGTCGAACGCGGTCAATTGGGTGTCGACGCCCGAAGCACGGGCATGGGCGACGCAGCGTTACGAGAACGGAGACAACCCGTCACGGCGTTAACATGTGCGGTTGATACGTGCGCGTAGAACTCAGGATTCGGCTGCGCGTTTGGCGATCCAGGCGGCAGTGTCTTTGCCCATCTTGTGTCCGTCGTAACCGATACGTTGCGTCGGCGTGACTTCGAGAATCACCCGACGCGGCGAGTCGAGGAACTGCTGGAAGAACTTTGCCCGCTCTTCGCTCGTAGGGTTCAGGGCAGAGGCGAGCTCGGGGTAGAACCAATCCTTGGTCTCCTGATCGTCGTGCACGATGCAGGTCCCCTTCCAGGTGATGGCCTGGTTCTTGGGTAGCGGCGACCCCGTGGACGTCACGACCACGCATACCCGTGGGTCACGGCGAACGGCGGCAATGCGCTTGCGCTGACCCGACGCAGTGAGCCAGAACTTCCCCTTGCGGAACACGTACGACATGATCACGCCGACTGGCCAGCCTTCGGAGTTCACCCAGATGAAGGTGCACTCGTTGTGCGCGAGCAGAAGCGTCTCCTCCTGGTTCGGGTCGAGGTCGTAGACGCTGACGTCCTCGTAGTTTTCGGGATGCGAAGTGTCGTCGGTCTCGGGCATGGGGTGAACCTAGATCGTCCGGCCCGCTTCTTGCCAATAGGGATCTCGCAACAATCGCTTGTACAGCTTGCCTGTTGGATGTCGTGGCATGGCATCGTGGACGTCCCACGAGCGCGGCACCTTGTATCCAGCCAGCTTCGAACGACAGAACGTGTCCAACTCGCCGAAGAGTTCGGGGCCCGCGCTGTACCCGTCGCTGAGTTCGAGCGTCGCTTTCACCTGCTCGCCGAACTCCTCGTCGGGAACGCCGAACACGGCGGCGTCGCGGACGGCGGGGTGCGTCACGAGCACGCCCTCGATCTCGGCGGGATAGATGTTCACACCTCCGGAGATGATCATGTCGATCTTGCGGTCGGACATGAACAGCCATCCGTCGTCGTCGAGGTAGCCGACGTCGCCCAAGGTGTACTGGCCCGGCTCGCGGTGAGCTTTCGCCGTCTTCTCCGGGTCTCCGTGGTACTCGAAGTCAGAGCCCATCTTCGACTTGATGTAGATCGTCCCCGACGTGTTCGGCGGACACACGTTGCCTTCGTCGTCGACGATGGTTACTTCACAGGTCCCCAACACCGGTCCGAGTGAGCCGGGCTTGGCGAGCCACTGCTCGCCGCTCACCAGCGACACGATTCCGGCTTCGGTTGCGCCGTAGTACTCGGTGATCTTCGGACCCCACCATTCGAGCATTCGCCGCTTGACCTCGAGCGGGCATGAGGCGGCACCGTGCCACACGATCTGGACCGAGCTTCCCTCAAACGTTGCTCGAACGTCGTCGGGAAGCTTGAGCAGACGAATGAACTGGGTCGGAACTAAGTGCACATTCGTTACGGCATGTTCGTCGATAACGCGAAGGGTCTCCGCAGCATCGAACTTGTGACGCGACACCACCGTTGAACCACCGAGCAGGGGAAACACCGAGAACGCCCATTGCGCAGAGTGGTACACCGGCCCGTTGAGGAACGTCACCCCGCCGATCGGCGAGCCCATCGATGCGCTGAAGCCCTGCACCATGAAGCTCAGGAACGACGATGGTGTCTGCGGAGGCATACCCGAACCACGAACTCCCTTCGGGCGTCCCGTTGTTCCTGATGTGTAGAACATAGGTCCACCGAGGAACTGATCCGTCGGCTCCTCGGGCGAGGCGGACGCAAGGAACGATTCATAGTCGTCGAACCCGTCGATTGATCCCCCGATCGCGATACCGCGAACGTCCCTCGCGGCCCCGGCGATTCCTGCCTTCGCGACCTCGGCGTAGCGGGAGTCGACAAACATGATGCTGACGTCGGCGTTGTCGATCACGTACGACACCTCATCAGCGACCCAGTGCCAGTTGATCGGTACGACAAGCACGCCGGCATGGGCGGCCATGGCGAAGATCTCCATGTACTCGCGTCGGTTCGCGCACAGGGCCGCCAGCGTCGAGCCGGGTTCGGCCCCCGCCGCACGTACTGCGTGGATCAGTCGATTCACCCTCTCGTTGAACTGCGCCCACGTGGTCGAGCCGATCTCGTCGATGACTGCGGCGGCGTTGGGTCGGTCAGAAACCGTAGGAAGCAAGAGTTCAGCCATGTCGTCGAGTGTTGCACACCGACCCCGCTCCCAGACCAACTGACGTTCACACTGAACCCCTCGGTACACTGAACGGATGGCCTACGCGACACGCCCCATGCACGACGCCGATTCCCATATCTACGAGGACTTCGACTGGCTGGCGCCGTACCTCGACAGTGCGACCAATGCGGAGTTGCCGCGCCTGTGGGAGACGTCGGAGGAGTCCGAGACCGTGGGCATCGAGGCCGAAACCGCGGCACGCAATCATGGCGACCCGACCTATCGTGTCGATGACGCGACCCAGATCACGATTCGCAAGAATTTCGACGCCACCGGGGCGTGGATTCGCGAGGACCGTCCGGGGGCTGTCGACCTGCTGGGTTTCGAATCTCAGCTCGTGTTCGACACGTTTGCATCCGCGAAGGCCATTGCGATCGATCGGGTGAATCCGGCGTTGGCTGTTCGCGTCGCCGAAGGGCAACGACGGGCCATGATCGATTGGTGCAGCGTCGATCCTCGTTTGCTGCCGGTCGTGGTCGTTCCGTTGAGCGATATGGCTGCGGCGGTGCGCCTGACTCGTGAGGCCATCGATGCCGGAGCGGCGGCCGTGCAGGTGTCGCAGTACTGCCCTAGCGGCCATGCCCACAGCCATGTCGGTCTTGAACCCGTCTGGTCGATGTGCGCGGAAGCCGGCGTCCCCGTCGTGCTCCATGTCGCTGGGGCCGGCGACTACGTCATGCCCGGCGACTACTTCGAAAATGGACGCCCGCCGGTTCCTGACTTCCACGGTGGCGACACGAACTTCAAGAGCCTGGACTACCTTTCGATCCCGTACCCGGTGATGCAGACGCTAAGCGCACTGATCATTGACGGCGTGTTGATGCGCAATCCAAATCTTCGGGTCGGAGCAATCGAGGTCGGTGCGAGCTGGCTTCCCGGCTTCATGCGCATGCTCGATTCGGCCCACACCGCTTTTTCGAGGAACGAAGATCGCTTGCAGGAAATGGACCTCCTGCCGAGTGAGTACATCCAGCGACAGGTTCGAGCAACCCCCTATCCTCACGAAGACACGGGCTGGACGATTCAGGGCACGGGGCCCGACGTCTGCATGTTCTCTTCAGATTTTCCTCACGTGGAGGGTGGACGCAATCCCATTGCCCGTTTCGAACGGTCCATGGATGCGTCGGGCGTCACCGAAGCACAGAAGCAGCAGTTCTACGTGGACAACTTCGCCGATCTGTTGGGACCGGTGCTCGGGCGTCGAGCGATTGCCGCGTAGTTCAGGGCCGCAGATCGAACAGCAGCGCGGCATCAGGGTGCGCTGCGGCCCGCGGCGACACGCTCAGGCGTAGACCGCGCTCAGGAGTAGACCGCGATGACGGCCGCGATGATCCAAAGGACGCCGCAAAGCCGAAGTCCCCAGTCGCCAAGGATCACCGTGGTCGGGTCGGCCGTTGCCCGATCCGAGAACACGAGAAACAGGTACCGCAACACGCCGTAGACAACCATCGGCAAGGTGAGCACCAGACGTCGATTTCCGACGCGCATGATGGTCTGAGGGTCAAGCGTGTACAGGGCATACGTGACGATCGATGCGCTGGCGGCAGTGGCCATCATCAGATCGAGGAATTGCAACGGATACCACTCCGCCGGGAGGAGGTGACGGGTTCCGGTTTGTTCGGCCAAAACGACGTCGACACGGCGTTTGCCGAACACCACCAGCATGGCCATCTCCAAGGTACAGACGATGATCCACGACGACGGTGGGACCTCCACGGCAATGGCGCCCGCGACGACGCGCAACACGAATCCGAGGCCCACGATCATTGCGTCGAGGATCACGATTCGTTTCGCGCCGAGGGAATAGACGGTGTTGATCGTGAGGTACAACAGGATGACGAAGAGGAAGAGAAATCCGAGCGCCAAACTGATGACGAGCGAAATCGTGACGAGCACGACGGCGAGCGCGGATGCGAACGACACCGAGATTCGGCCCGTGGCGATTGGCCGTGTCCGCCGCTGCGGATGTTGAGCGTCGATCTGACGATCCTTGATGTCGTTGCCGAGATACACCGCGCTCGACGCAAGGGTGAAGGCGATTGTCCCGGACAGGGCCGAAAGGAACCAAGGTGCGTTGATCCCGCCCGAGAAGATGGCCCCGCAGAACACCAGCAGGTTCTTCACCCATTGCGCGGGACGAAGGCAGCGGATGACGTCACGCCATAGAGACGTGTTTGGAGCTCGCTCGATTGGATCAGCGGTCACGACCGATCTTCGCTCAACCGCGTGCTAGCGCGCAACGGTGGCCAACATTCCGGCGAGCCGACCGACATCGTCGGGATCATGCGGCGCCGGCATCGAGACCAGGAACAGGTCCACGCCCAGCGAGCGGAACGTGTCGACTTGCTCGAGGACGGCCTCGGTGCCGTCGTAGATCAGGAGGTTCGACACGGTGATCGTCGACGGGTCGCGGCCGACGTCGGCGCAGTGCTGGTGGAGGACCTCCAGCTTGCGTTTGAAGGTCTCGGCATCGAGGGCGGGCGCGTTCCAATGATCGGCGTGGCGTGCGACCGCGCGCAAGGTACGGCGTTCGCCCTGGCCACCGATACACAGCGGAGGTCGAGGCTGTTGCATCGGCTTCGGGATCAACAACGCGTCCTTAAGTTGGTAAAACTTTCCAGAGAAGGTGGTCTTCTCCTGGGTCAGCAATGACTCGATGACCTGCAGGGCCTCATCGAAGCGATCGAAGCGCGTGGTAAGGGAGCCGAGTTCGAGTCCGTAGGCCTCGCACTCATCCACGAACCATCCGGCGCCGAGGCCGAGCTCCAAACGGCCCGCCGACGCGATGTCGATCGTGGCCACCATGTTGGCGAGCACTGCGGGGTGGCGGTACGACACCGCTGACACCAACAGGCCACCGCGGATGCGCGTCGTGCGGGCGAGCAGCATCGACAGGGCCGTCCAGCCTTCGAGGCACGGTTGCGTTGGTTCGACGAACAGCGGGTAGAAGTGGTCGAAGAGCCAGCCCGACTCGAACACCTCCAAACCGTCGGCGACCTGCCAGCATGCGTCGAGGCGATCCCATGTCGTGCGATGTTGTGCCGTCGAGAGAC
>JANOWU010000246.1:0-7138 GCA_031418035.1 Acidimicrobiia bacterium | reverse complement strand
AAGAACGACGCAAAGACGGCATCGGCGGATGCCAACAACATGCCGAGTACAGACACAACAGGAACGGCCAAGACCACTCCTGCCCCGATTTGGACGATCAACGCCCGTCGCTTCTTCACGGACGCAGCCAGGCCGCCAGCTTCGGCCGTCGACCCGAAACGAGACCGGTATCGTTGCCCGATCCACTGGCCACCCATCGCGATGGCCCGAAAGAATCCGATGATGGGCGTAATGATCATTCGGACCACCCGCCGGACGAACAGGAGCGACGCCTGCAGCCACACGTCGCTCACCAATGCAACGCTCACCAACACGGTCAATACATCAAGTACACGTAGTGTTGTGTTCGCCCGCCAGATCAAACCGAACGACGCTCCAATCCCCACCGCCGCCGCAGCATTGCGGCTCCACGTCACTCGTGTGTCGATGCTCGCCGTTCGCCCCGCCGCCAACCGAGCGACGACGACCGCCATTGTCCCCAGAATGGTGAGAAGCAGGCCACGAGGTTCGGTTCGAAAGGTGATCTCGGCAAGAACTCCGAACCCCACGAGCGCAAAGGCAACCCAAGCGCCGAGCGGTGCGTCGTTGGAGCGATCACGGGCCAGCGGACTCCACGGCCCACCGGGCACGTCGAAGGCATCCGTCTCAGCGCTAGGTCCCTCCGCGTCTGGCTCGACCAAAACGACCACAGCGGCCTCCTCGAAGGAGCCGACCGTGTCGGAGCGGTCAGTATTGGGAACGCCGGTGGTAGTAACGAGATGCCAGGCGAGATCTTGCATGAGACGTCCTTACGAGAACGGATTGAGGGGTACGAGGGTGCGCGTAGACGCGCGGGAAGAAGGGCAGTGGGAACGACAGCAGCAAGGGCCTCTAACGAGGAAGGCGAACGACGACGCAGCAGCCTGGTGGCGAATTGGCCCGCGAACCTGCGGCATCGTCGATGTGAATCGAGCCGTGATGGGCTTCAACGATCGTCTTCACGATCGACAAACCCAAGCCAGCTCCCCCATCGGCCGATGCTCGCGACCGATCTCCGCGCACGAACCGCTCGAAGACCTGTTCGCGAAGGTGACGAGGAATACCGGGCCCAGAATCAATGACCCGCGCCTCTACCGAGGTTGCGTCGGCGGCCAACTCGATACGGACCGGAGATGACGACGCGTAACGAAACGCATTGTCGACGAGGTTGGTGAGCACCTGTTGCAGGCGTTCGGGGTCACCATTCACGATGAAGTTTTGAGTCTCATCCACCACGACCACGACCGAAGTCGATGCGTCGCGCATCTTCGCCGACTCGGCCACGCTTCGAGCAACAGCGGCCAGATCGACGCGTTGGTGAGTCATCGGCACCGCGCCGGATTCGAGCGTCGAAAGGTCGAAGAGTTGATCGACGAGTCGTCCGAGTCGAACCACCTGAGCGAGTACCGGTCGAAGCGACTCGGGGTTTGCGGGTTGCACCCCGTCGACCATGTTCTCCAACACCGCGCGCGACGCAGCAATAGGTGTACGTAATTCATGCGAAGCATTAGCGACAAGGTCGCGTCGGAATCGATCGACCGCCTCGAGTTCATCGGCCATGGAGTTGAACGACGCGCTGAGGTGACCAACTTCGTCGTTGCTCGTTACCGCAACCCGGTGGTCATGACGTCCGCTCGCAAAGAGTTCGGCCGCAGCCGCGAGATCACGGATGCGATACGTGGTCCCCTTGGCGACTATCTGCACCAGGCCGAGGGATACGCCCGAGGCTGCTGCCGCAGCCACCAGCCTGGGGATCCCGAGGCCGCGGCCGACCGAGACCGCGCCGACCGCAAAGACCACCCCGACCAGAATAATGATGCTGAGTCGTAGCTTGAGCGACGGCAGCCGATCAAGCACGCGGCTGATCATCATCACCTAGGCACCGTTCGCTTCCGACGTGCCGAGACCGTAGCCAACTCCGTGAACGGTGCGCACGATGGACGAGCCCAACTTGCGACGAAGGGCCTGAACGTGCGAGTCCACCGTCCGCTCACCCGACGTGTCGGTATAACCCCAGATCGCCTGCAGCAGTTGACCGCGCGTAAAGACTTGCTTCGGATTGCGCAGGAGATGAACGATGATGTCGAACTCGGTCGCCGTGAGGTGCTCGATCACACCGGCGACGGTGACGAGCCGTGCGTCGACGTCGACAACCACGGACCCGAAGCAAAGCGCGCCTATGGTCGCCGGTGAAGGCTCGGAGCCGGAAACCGCAACCGGATCGTTGACCCTTCGCAGCACCGCGTGCACCCGAGCGACCAGCTCGCGAGGAGAGAACGGTTTGGAGATGTAGTCGTCTGCCCCGACGCCCAGACCCACGAGCACATCGGTTTCGTCGGTGCGTGCCGTCAACATGATGACCGGAACGCGGCGATCCTTTTGAATCTGTCGACACACTTCGTGCCCGTCGAAACCGGGAAGCATCACGTCGAGAACCACGAGGTCTGGTTGCTCGACCTGGCACGCTTGCACGGCGGAGGGGCCATCGTGAGCGAGTATCACCACGAATCCCTCGCTGCGCAGGCGGGCCGAAATGGCATCGGCAATCGTCACCTCATCGTCGACAACCAGCACTTTTCGCCGATTCGAGGTTTGGCTAGCGTCGTTCATACTCCTCACACTAGAGATCGGCCGTGGAGACGCATTGATGAAGTTTCGAAGATTTCACGGAGATCGGCCGGGATAGTCCGACGTCGGCACCACACACGGGCCTACGTCGGCAGCGCACACCAGGGCACACAAGGCACACAAGGCACAAGGGGTGACAGCACCGCCAAACCATGGAAGGCTTCACGTCATGAAGCGTTCCTTGGTTCTTGGTGGTGGCGGCATCGTAGGGGTTGCCTGGCTGGTTGGCGTCGTGCAGGGACTGGCCGACAAGGGCTGCGACCTGACCGGCGCGGAATCACCCGACGAAGTCATCGGCACGTCGGCAGGTTCGATCGTCGGCTCGCTCGTCGCCCACAAACGCCCGCCGCACGATCTTCGTGAAATGGCGCTCGACGACACCAACACCGCGACTGCGCAGAACGCGATGCAGTTCATCGACATGATGGCCGTCATCGACATATTCGGGGCCTGGGCGGCACTCCCCGACAACTCGGCGGCAGAGTTGGCCAAAGTCGGCATGCTTGCCCTGCGCGCCTCGACCGTTCCGGAGCACGAATGGCATCCGTCGTTCACACCGACGGTCGGCACCGAATGGCCGACGATGCCGTACGGCTGCACCGCCGTCAACGCCGCAACCGGTGACTACATCCTGTGGGGAAGAGACAGCGGCGTACCGCTCGACTTGGCCGTGGCTTCCAGTTGCACGGTGCCGGGAATCTTTCCCGCAGTGACGATCGGCGATCATCGCTACGTCGACGGCGGATTGCGGTCCGGTACAAGCGCCGACCTTTCGAACGGTTCGGTGGTGTTGGTCCTCGCCCCGATCGGTTCCAATGCGGCCGATCCCATGGACGCTGGTGCCCGCAAGCAACTCGACCAGGAGTCGCGGATCCTACGTGCACGTGGTGTCACGGTGATCGAGTTGCTGCCCGACGCCGAAACGAACGCCGCGACCTTGGCCTCGCCGCTAGGACGTATGGACGCCGCAATGCGGCTGCCGGCCCTCGATCACGGCGTCCGCCAGGGCCAGGCCCTCGCCGCCTCGCTCACGGCCTGGTAAACGTCCGATACCTACGCTACGGGCACGCCACAGCTAACGGGCATGCCACAAGGGACGGGCACGCCCAAAACGGGAGCGGCCCGCGCACTCAGCGATCTTTGAGCTCCACACGATGTGAACCGGCTGGTATGTCCACATAGCGTACGGGCGAGGCCAGCACCTGTGTCTCACCATCGATGGTGACAGCGCGCAGTGGCCGTTTCAGTCGAAGCCGAAACGCCGCCGGAGATTCCGTCAACACGACCGACCCTTGTTCGTCGAGCGGGGTCACTGTTGTCGCCCCTCCTGCCATCGCGTACTTGATCCACATGAGGTCTCGCAGACGAGCCGACGCCGATGCATACAGCGCGAGGCGCGCACCGGATTCCGCCACCGACGCGACCGACGTCGCGAGTTCGAAGCCTCCGGCCTTCATCATGGAGAAGCCCGATTGGAGAGCGGTCGGTCGGATGACCACGTTGATGTCGAGCACGAGGTGGTCCTTGGAAACCTCCGGGTAGAGCCGACCCACCGTCGAGTAGCGGTCCGGTGCCTCGACCCACATCGTGAAGGGATCTTCGACCTGGAATTCGAAGTCGACGTCGTCGCGAAGTTTCACGATGTCATAGGTATTCGCTCCAATGTTTTGGCCGAGGGACAGCGGCGCATGGAACCCTTCGCCGTTCGGTGCATAGCGATCGTCGATGGCGGTGACCATCAGCGTCATCGAAGGGTTGTAGTTGTGCAGCTCGCGCAGTGCCTTGGCGTGGTACTCCAACACGAGTTCCTCGCGGTAGTCGTTCCATGCCTGGAAGCCGGCTACGTCGCGTTCCCAATGGTGCTCGCTGCTTGGGTCGACGAACAGTCGTGGGTCGAACCCGCGGCGCTTCTTGAACTCGTTGACCACGACATCGTTGAACGGCGTGTACTCCTCGGGTTTCGTCGGGCCTTCGCCGGCCGCCTCGAAATACAGCTCGGCAAGGTTCACCCCGTCGAAGGGCGCACTCTCCAGTACGAGCTTGGTCTCTTCCCAGGCCTTTTCGAAACAGCCGGGGACGCTCAAGGCAACGTGCTCGCGCCAGAAGATTCGCGCATCGGCTCCCGTCGCGGTCTTCTCCCGGCATTCAGGGTGCTGTGACCAGAAGCTGAAGTTCACGTGCGGCCATTCCAGCCAGGCGAGCACTTTGATGTCGAACTCGTGCATGACTCGCACGAACTCGGCGTAGTCGTACCCGGTGTTGGTTCGAAAATCGAACTTCCAGGCGGCGACGTACACACGCGCCACACCCGCCGCCGACCAGCGCTTGCCGAGCTGCTCCAGTGTCACGTTGGTTTCGAGGTCCGGATCGAGGTAGAGGTCGATGTCGCGCCGTTCCGCGTTTGGTTCGATACCGAACTCCTGGTCGAGGAGTTGGCCGAGGTACGGCATGCGCTCGAGGTTGATGCCTTCGTCGAGGCGAACGAAGGACCACATGACGTTGTCGGCCCGAACCAGGGCGGGCGTCGATTCGTCGATCTCGGCGAGCGTTACGAAGTTGGCAATGGTGGGTCGGGCCACCGGAGCGTCGATGTCCAGAAAGATCTCATCGCCCTCGAACAGGAATTTCTTTGTGGTTCGTGTCTCGCCCCGGAGCCGCAGGGCCTTGCGGGCGGCGGGGGAATCTCCGTCGAGCAAAACCGGTTTGCCAGCGGCCATCACGTCGTTGGCGATTCGCTGGTCCGTCGCGTTGGCAGCGGCGTTGGTGAGCCAAACAGCCGATGATGCTTTTATCTGCGCACGAACTTTCTCGACGTCGCCGAGTTCGGCCGTCTGCACCGAGAACCCAGTGGTTCGGAATCTCTTTGCCAGCTCTTCAGCGTGTTCCCGTGACGGGTCAACGATGAGAATCGGCTTGGTCAGCCACAGCGATGCGTTCTGGGCCATCGTGGCAGCGTTGACCGTCTCGGGTGTCGGCGCATCCTCGAGCGCCAATCGGTCGGGTTGGGGCAGGGCGGTCCGCGGCCCTTCGCTTCCGATGTGTTCGTTGGTGACTACCTTGACGATCACCAGGGAACCTATGACCGCGGCGACACACGCAACCGAAATCCGCTGACGCGCCTTGAAGGACAGCGGCTGGCGGGTCCTCATGGCGCCACCGTCACCTTGTGACGCCCGGCTGGTACGTACACGTTGTTTCCCGTGCCCGCTCGGCTGCCGTCAATCATGATGTTTCTTGCGTGTTTCGCCAGCCTCAGGGTGAAGCCAACGGGACTGTCGGTGTGCACAACTCCCCCACTTTCGGAAACCTTTGTCGAACTCGCGAGCGCGTATTTCACCCATGACAGGTCGTCGGCCCGCGATGGATCGACCCCGAAGATCGACACCGACGCACCGGCTCGGGCAACGTCGCTGACCGAGCGGGCGAACTCCAGACCTACCGGACGTTTCGTGGGCAGCCCATCACCGGTCCGCGAGAGTCCCGAGATCCCAATCTTCACCGACGTCTTCTTCGAAGTCACGCCACGAAATCCGGCCAACACGTCGGCGGGTCGTACGACACGAAACGGGAGTGGGTCTCGCACGATGACTTCGAAGCCGTACTTCGGCTGCAGCGAAAGAATCTTTGCAGTCGCCTGTCCGCTGTTCTCCCGAATCAACGTCGAACCATCGCCCTTCGTGCGATCGTCGATAAGGGTCAACGCAATCTTGCGCCCCTGCTTCAACTCGGCGACCCGACCCAAGAGTTTGGTGTAGATCTCGAGAAGCTTGTCCTCGCGATAGGTCCGCCATTGCGTTCGCTGCTCGGGACTGGGGATAGCCCCCTTTGCTGTGGTGCGAACAACGGCCTTCGGATCCCATGCGAACTTCGCTTCGAAGTCTTTTCGGACGCTCGGGTGAAATGGGGTGTACGACTTCGCGTCACGGTGACCGGAGAACACCGATTCGAAGTAGAGGTCGGCGATGTTCACACCGTCGAAGGGCGCGGAGGTGAGTACTTCCTTCGTGCTTTTCCACGCCAAGTCGAAGCAGGCTGGGTCCGTGAGGGCGACATGTTCACGCCACCCGATCTTGGCAACTCGTCCGTCGGCAGACCGCTCTCGGCACTCGGGATGCACGTCCCAGAACTTGAAAGCTACGTGAGGCCATTCGAGCCACGCCCACAGCTCGATGTTGTTCTTGTGCGCCAGCGATACGAGGGATTTATATGCGTACTGATCACCGGTCTTTTCGTCGTACTTCCACGCAGGGACGAACACCCGCGTGACTCCGGATTCCGCCCACTGTTCGAAGGGGAAGGTCCGCAATGCCCTGCCGTGCTGGTCGTCGATTTCGACAAAGAGGTCGAAGCCGACCCGCTCGGCTCTCGGTCCCACGTTCCATTCCTCGGCGAGTTCCTGGGCCAGGAACGGAAGTCGGGTCAGCGACTCCTCGTTCGTCAAGGCAATCGGTGACCACATGACGTTCGAGTCCGAAGTCATGAACAGCGCGGT
>JANOWU010000245.1:0-2458 GCA_031418035.1 Acidimicrobiia bacterium | reverse complement strand
CTCTCTCGCAACGAACGGTGCCAGGCGTGTTGCGATCGATGCGATTGTCACGTGCGAGGTCAACGGATCTGAGCGCCGCAGTCCGACCGGGGGCATCGAATATGTCGACACGGTCCAGTTGTCAGCTTGCGTCCGAACCGGTGAGCCAACCGTGCACGAAACCGCAGTCGGTCGCACCTTCCGGGTGCCGGTCCGACTGACCGGCGCTCAAGATGGCGTGGAGGTGGTCGGTGACCTGCTCTACGGGCTCAACCGGCTCGGTCCTGCCTGCAGTCTCGGTTTCGACTTCGTAGGCACGCAGACAATCGTGGTCCGGAACTTCGTCTTGCGTGGTTCCCTCCATCTCGGCGAAGGCGCATGGTCCGTCACCGCACCCGGGAATGGCATCGCCGGAGCGACTCCGCTGGAGACGATCACCTCGGCGGTCGGTGTTTCGCCGATCGGTGGCCTGCGCGGATCCAGCGGCCTCGTACACCTCGAGCCGGCCGAACACGCTCAGAGTGCAGTGTGCATGTGGTTTGACAACGATGTGGAGATCCCCGAGATCGACGTCCACGGAGCTTCCGAGTCGACCTTTGCTTTCTCGCTCACCACGAACTTCGCCGCCGACCTCGCGGTCACCTCGAGCAACGAACTGCAGCTCTGCTCGCTTGATGTTGACGTGCCGCGGTGGCCAAGTTTTCCTGCGCTCTTCGACGCGTGGCTGCGTTCCCGCGGCCACACCTCACCGGGGGCCGCTCCCGCCTGGATCAACGGCGCAATGATCTACGAGGCGCAGATCGGGTTCTCCGTCTTCGCGCAAACGAATCACTACAGCCCGTACCCGGAGGTGAACGACCTCACCGACGATCTTGACCGCATCCGAAGTCTCGGGTTCACGGTCGTTCAGTTGATGCCTCGCCAGCCGTATCCCAGCTACAACATTCATGACTACTGGGACGTGGATGTTTCCTACGGTCCGAGAGCCATGTTGCTTGAGCTTGTCGCGCAGTGTCACGCGAGGGGGATGCGCATCATCTTTGATGTTCTGCTTCATGGCGTGCTGGATCAAGAGTCGATTGGTGCTGCGGCCGACGGAGTGCGGGGCGGGCCGTTTGCTGACCTTGTGACCATGGAGACCTCGGACAGCTTCGGCAGCGACGTGAACGATTGGCAGAACTATCTCACCGCGTGGTCCCGTCATATTCTCGACTTCGAGCCGTATTGGCGAGCGGGGAGCCCGGCAGTGTCGCCTTTGATTGCCGAGCATCCTGAATGGTTTGCGCGTGACTCGGCCGGCAACGTTTCCGGCGTGTACACGAAGGCGTTTGATCCCCGGAATCGCGAATGGCAGGCGTACTTCACCGCGGCGATGAGCTTTCTGATGATCGAACTTGGCATCGATGGTTTCCGTTTCGACGCGCCGACGTACAACGACTTTCCCAACTGGGCTGGCTGGGCGAGAGGTCGAGCAGGTTCGTCGGCATTGTCGTGCGTCGGTCTGTTCGAGCGGCTTCGGCCGGTGCTCAAAGGTATTCAGTCCGATTCGCTGATGTACACCGAGCCATCGGGCCATGCGCTTCGGAAGTCGATGGACCTCAACTACAACTACGACGAACAGTGGCTCGTCACCGCTGTCACAAATCCGTCTGCGGTGAAGCCGTGGGGAGTGAAGACGGCGAAGGGTTTGGCACGCTGGATGAGCGAGCGCGACGCGCTGTTGCCGAAGGGTTCGCTCACGGCGCACCACATCGATTCCCACGACACGTTCTGGTGGCCGACATGGGGCAAGAAGTGGCGTCGTGAACAGTTCACCGCGGCGCAATTCCGGTTGCTGACGGTTATCTTCGGGAGCCTCCCCGGCCCGTTCATGATGTTCACCGGCGGCGAGCTCGGGATCGAGGATCTTCTGCCGATTCTGGCGAAGCTCAAGGACCGACGCGAGTGGCGCTACGGCGCGACGTCTTGGTGGATTGGCGACGAGGTTCCCGATTCGGTCTTCGGTCTGACTCGCTCGAACGTCGGCGACAGCACGACGGTGTTGGCCAACTTCTGCGAGGCGCCGGTGACGGTGTCGATTCCCCGGTTCGCTTCGTCGACGCCCTCAAACCCGACGATCTTGTACTCGATGCAGGGCGATTCGACATCGAGCGCAACAACTGGTGCGTCGGGTGGATCAGCCGATCGTATGTTCATCGATGATCGAATCCTGCTCCGCCCGTTCAGTGCGCTCGCATTTTCCGATGGCCTCCCGAGTGACTGATCAGGATGTCGTGAACGTTGCCGTAGTCACCGGCGCATTGGGCGGCATAGGTTCTGCGACGTGTGACTTGCTGGCGTCGAAGGGATACAGCGTCATCGGGGTTGACCGCCACGAGGAAGCCTGGCGAGCGTGTCGAAGCTCTTTGTCGGCGACGTGTGCGACGAGCTTCTCTGGATCAACGTACGCAGCTACCTCGGTGAAACTCACGGACGTCTC
>JANOWU010000244.1:0-2820 GCA_031418035.1 Acidimicrobiia bacterium | reverse complement strand
AAGAGGTACGCGGTGGCCGAACCGAAGCCAAGGAACAGCACGCTTCCCAACGCCTTTGGGGTGATGTCACCGCGGATCATTCCGCCGCTGCGGAAATCGAGCAGACACGACGGGATCACCAGCAGGAGCGCGCCAAGTTGGGTGCGTCCGGAGATGACCAACGGGTCGACGCCCTGCCCTGTCCGGCGGACGAACGCGGTGTATATCGAAAACGTGATGACCGTCGACAGCAACAAGAAGATCGAAGCGACCGGAACCTTGGCGATGGGTTCGGTGAGAAGCCCCGACGCCACGACGACACCGCACACCCCGACCAGCAGGGCAAGCCAAGAGTTCATCGACGGTTTGTCGCCGACGAGCAACACACCGGCCAACGCAACACCAACGGGTTCGAGCCCCACGATGATCGACGCAATAACCGCAGAACCCTTGTCGACGCCGATGGCCATGGTCGCGGCCATCAATCCGATGCCGACAACACCCAGGAGTAGGAGACGCTGGTTCTCTCGACGTCGAACAGCCGGGGACCCGTGCTGGCGGCCGCGGGCCAAGAAGTTGATGAACGCCGCGGCGATGACGAAACGAATGAGGTTGGTGGTTCCCGGGCCAAAGCTCTCCGAGGCCAACTTGTAGCTCGGCAGCGAGCCGCCGAAGAACACGACGATCACCAGCAGCGTGAGGCGTACCTTTACAGTTGCCCGATCATCACCGATCCCCAAACGATCGTTCATGGCTCAGTGGTTGCGTTTCGCTTTCGGGTCCTTCTCCCGCTCGATCGCCGCGTTGATTTCTCGCCACGCCGCTCGCGCACCCTCGAAACCGGCGGTCGAAGACTGCTTTCCCGGTTCGAGCATTTTGTACACGTCGAAGAAATGCTTGATCTCTTCGAGGAGTTCTTCGGGAAGGTCACGGAGGTCTTCGACGCCCTTCCACCGGGGCTCCGTGGGCGGAACACAGATGATCTTGGCGTCGGGGCCGGCTTCGTCTTGCATCCACATCACACCGACCGGCCTCGCTTCGACCCAGACACCGGGATAGGTGGAGTCTTCGAGCAAAACCAAGGCGTCGAGGGCGTCGCCATCCTCGCCGAGGGTGTCGGGAATGAACCCGTAGTCGGCCGGGTAGACGGTCGCCGAAAACAGTCGCCGATCGAGGAACACACGGTTGGTGCCGTGCTCGATCTCGTATTTGTTTCGGGAACCACGCGGTATTTCGATCACCACGTGGATGCAGCCGTCACGGGGGGTTCGTGTCATCGGGGAAAACTCGCATTCAGTGAGCAGGTGTTAGGAGCGTACAGCCCGCGTAGGCTGGGACCGTGACCGATCTCCGCGAATCCGCTCTTCGAGCCCGTAAGGGCAACCTCGACAAGGAGGGCGCAAAACTCGCCCGCCAGAACAAGCTGTTCGTGAGGGATCGCTTGGCGTTGTTGCTCGACGAGGGTTCGTTCGTCGAAGACGGCTTGCTCGCCAACGCGATGGCTCCGACAAACGATCTTCCCGCCGACGGCGTGGTGACCGGCACAGGCACCATTGGCGGACGACCGGTGTGTGTGATGGCGAACGATCCAACGGTGAAAGCGGGGTCCTGGGGGGCCCGCACCGTGGAGAAGATCATCCGGGTCACGGAGTATGCGTTGGCGCACGAAGTTCCGGTGTTCTATCTCGTCGATTCTGCAGGTGCTCGGATCACCGATCAGGTCGATCTCTTTCCCGGTCGACGCGGCGCAGGCCGCATCTTCTACAACGAGGTGAAGCTGTCGGGCCGGGTTCCCCAAATTTGTTGCCTCTTCGGGCCATCAGCTGCCGGTGGCGCGTACATCCCGGCGTTTTGCGACGTCGTGATCATGGTCGAAGGGAATGCGTCGATGTATCTCGGGTCGCCGCGAATGGTCGAGATGGTGACCGGCGAGATCACGACCCTGGAGGAAATGGGTGGCGCCCGAATGCACGCGTCGGTGAGCGGTTGCGGTGACTTCGTGGTGCCCGACGATGCGTCGGCGATCGAACTCGCGAAGAAGCACCTCTCCTACTTCCCACAGAACTGGCGCAGCAACCCGGCCGCGGTGACCGCCAAGGACTCCGCGTCGACGTTCTCCGCATCGATGGTCCCCGTGGAGGAACGTAAGGCCTACGACATGCGAAAGGTCATCGCCACGCTCGTCGATGCCGACTCCTGGCACGAGGTCAAACCGCTCTTCGCGAAGGAACTCGTCGTGGGGCTCGGACGACTCGACGGTGAGTCTGTGGGCATCGTGGCCAACAATCCGATGCAAAAGGGCGGTGTGCTGTTCGGTGATTCCGCCGACAAGGCCGCTCGATTCGTGTGGCTCTGCGACGCCTTCAACATTCCGTTGGTCTTCCTTTCCGACGTGCCCGGATTCATGGTGGGAACGTCGGTTGAGAAGATGGGCATCATTCGTCATGGAGCGAAGATGATCACCGCGGTCAGCGAGGCCACGGTGCCGAAAATCTGTGTGATTGTGCGCAAGTCCTACGGCGCAGGGCTCTACGCCATGTGCGGTCCGGCGTTTGAGCCGGAGGCGACGCTTGCCCTGCCCATGGCGAAGATTGCCGTGATGGGGCCCGAACCCGCAGTGAACGCGGTCTACGCCAACAAGATTGCGGAGATCGAAGACTCAGCGGAACGTGAGGCGTTTGTCGCAGCGCGGCGGGCGGAGTACGAGCAAGACGTCGACCTCTTGAGGCTGGCCAGCGAACTCGTCGTCGACGCGATCGTCGAGCCCGAAGACCTTCGTGGCGAGCTGATCAAACGAATCGCACGTGCACGTACGAAATCACGGCACTTCTCCGATCGCCG
>JANOWU010000243.1:0-6936 GCA_031418035.1 Acidimicrobiia bacterium | reverse complement strand
TCCTCCCTCGGCCCCCCTCCGGAGTTTTCTCCCTCCCGTGTTTGTGGTGGTTTGGCCACCTTTGTGGTGCGTTCCCCCACCCCAACCGCACCACAAGGGGCCAAACCCCACCACAAGCCTCGACACGTGGGTCGGTCAGGGGTTGCCGGTGTAGAGGTCGAAACCCGTTGGGGTGCATACGACGCCGATCGAGCCGACGGTTGTCGGAAACGCCATGGTCGGCGTATGGCGAACCAGCGCTCGAATCTCTGCCGCAGCCCCACGGCGCTTGCGCGGATCGACCGCCGTGGCGCCGGCCACGACGTGTATGCGAAACACCTTCGCCAACAGATTCTGACGTTCGACGTCGTCGGCAGTCATCGTGGCCCCACCGCGCGGCGCCGCCCCGTTGACCTCGATCAGGAGGAGACGGTCGTCGAAGCAGAAGTCCGGATAGAGGCACCGCACGATCTCACCCGTGGAGGAGACGAAGCGAACGTCGACTTGGCGCCGGACCGCTCCCAGGCCGACCTCGCGAAGCCCCTGAAGCAGCGACGTCTCGGCAAAGCTGCCCGTGGGTCGAGCACCCGGAGGCCGCCGTTGCAACACACGCCGGAGCGTCGCCCCGCCCGTTTTGGCCCGGACTTCGACAACCCGAGCGTGAGGGTCGTCGATCAGCGTCGTGTTCCACACGAATGGTGTGCCCGGGTTGTCGCCGCGCAGCGCTGACTCCACCGCGAGTTCAACCGCTTCATCGTCGACGACTCGACCCAAGTCGACCAGCGTGCGAGCAACTGATGTCGTTGAGAATCCGTCGACGACCACGATGTCGTCGTCGTGAAGCGTTCCGGTTCGATGAACCTTCGACGTTCTCGCGTGATGTGGCTTACTGGTCAGGGTGTCGACTTCCGTTGAGTCGCGAAAACCGTCGAGTCGGTGGAGGCGAGCAGCGGCGCGAAGCCCGACGACCGCCTGCGGACCGCTCTGTTTCAGACGGGCCGAAAGCTGGGCGCGCCACTCGTCGTCTGGGTCGTCGGGTTCCCCCGTCGCATACAGGCCCCGGCTCACGCGCCGATACGGTCGTGTTCGGTCGGCGCGGATGCCTTCGACGCGAAGCTGGTGTTGTCTGGCAATGCGAATCGACATGGCTTCAGCAGAACACGGCGCTGATGCCGGGGTCGGGCGTCGTGGCCGTTTTGCGGTGATCACCGCGCGTTTCCCTCCCAGAATCGTCGCCTCGCACCGCGCTCATCACGACGCTCGCATGCGAAGGGTCCCGGGCCGAAGGGCAGCACGCAGATGCCAGCGTGCCGCCCAAGGCTTGTGGTGCGTTTGGCACCCTTGTGGTGCGTTCGGCCAGCCCAAACGCACCACAAGCTGCCCAAACGCACCACAAGCCCGGAAGGGGAGCGGAGCTGGTGGGAGGGGGAGTGGAGGGGCTAGGAGTCGCTGAGGAGTTGGTCGCGGAGCTCGCGCTTGACGAACTTGCCGTTCGCGTTGCGGGGGATCGGTGCGTCGAGGAACCACACCCGGGAAGGGATCTTGTGCTTCGCGAGCGTCTGTGCGAGGAACGATCGGAGATCATCGACGCTCAGCGACGCGCCCGGGTGCAGGTAGACGCCGACGGCGACCTCCTCGCCGAGTCGCTCTTCGGGAATGCCGAACACGGCTGCTTCGGCAATTGCTTCGTGTGCATACAGTGCGACTTCGACCTCGGAGCAGTAGACGTTTTCCCCGCCGCGAATGACCATGTCTTTCGCCCGGTCGACGATGTACACGAAGCCGTCCTCGTCGATCATCGCGATGTCGCCGGTGTTGAACCATCCGGCGCGAATGACATCGGCCGTTGCCTCAGCACGATTGAGGTAGCCCTTGATCACGGCCGGTCCGCGAACGCACAGCTGTCCTCGCCCGCCCGAACCGGGTGCGACCTCGTTCCCGTCGTCATCGATGAGCTTCGCATCGAACGTCGGCATCACGGGTCCACAGGATGCCGACTTCTCCAGAAAGAATGCACCGCCGTTCGCGGTCACGATGCCGTGTGTTTCGGTGAGTCCGTATCCCGTCGACGGCACTCCTTTCGTAAGTGCACTGTCGATCTTGTGAACGAGGTCTGGTTGCAGCGCTGCGCCGCCCCCACCCATGCCGAGAATCGACGACGTATCCCTGGTGGCCCAATCGGGGTGGGCAAGAAGTTCGCGACTCATCGTGGGTACGCCACTGAAGTTCGTGACCCTCTCTCGTTCGATCAACTCCAATGCGCGGGCTGGATCCCACTTGTAGAGCAACACGAGGGTTGCCCCGTTCAACGTCGCGGGATGAAGAATGCAGTTGTTCGCAGTGACATGGAACAGTGGCGTCGACGCCATGAATATCGGGGGAGCCGTAGGAGGGGCAGCAGGTTCTATGCCGGCCGCAGCCGCGGCTTTCGCCCCGGCGAGCCCAGCGGCGGTGGCCCAAAAGCCGAGATGCATGATGTTGTGGACGCAGCCCCGATGGGTGAGTTGGGCTCCCTTCGGAAAGCCGGTCGTGCCCGAGGTGTAGAAGATGCACGCATCGTCGTCGGGGTCGATCGTCGCCGGCGGTAGCGCTGTCGGCAAGGTCGCGGTTTCGGCGACGACGGCGTCCCAACGAATCGAACCTGGGACTGCTGCGTCGGTGCGGACGGTGATGACGCTGATCGGCGCCTGTTGTCGGACGGCGTCGAAGATCGGCGCAATGCGGGCCACTCGTTCCTCATCGGCGATGACGACCTTGGGCGACGAATCGATGAGTCCGTACTCCATCTCCGGCGATGTCCACCAGGCGTTCATGCCGACCACCGCAGCACCGAGCGACACGATTGCCCAATACGACACGATCCATTCCGGATAGTTCCTCATGGCGATTGCGACTCGATCGCCCGAACCGACGCCATGTGTTTCGCGCAGGTACCAGGCGAGTGCGCGAACCTGGTGTCCGATTTCGCTGTAGTCGTAGCGCTCGTCTTCGTACACAAGGTACGTTCGATCGGCGAGTTCGGGCTTCGCCATGGTCGCTTCCCAAATGGCTCGCAGCGTTGGTGGGGCGGCGGCGAATTCCCGAATATCGACGCCTCGGACGCTCGTGTCTCGCATGGCAAAAGGTGCCCCGGGAGCGGTCAGTTCGGTCCATGCTTCTTTGAGGTGCGTAATCACGGCACCGTTTGTAGTCGGACGCAGAGCGAAGTGCGAACCAGGATCTCAAAGTTACCTCGGAGTCCAGAGGCGGCCGGTAGGCTCCTCGTCATGACTGTTGCTGCTGACCTCCACGCCATCGACCCCGAGATTTTCGGTCTTATCGACCGAGAAGTTGAGCGGCAACGAACGGGTCTGCAGTTGATTGCATCGGAGAACTTCACGACGCCGGCAGTGATGGCCGCGACCGGCAGTTCGCTGACGAACAAGTACGCAGAAGGGTACCCGGGTAAGCGCTACTACGGCGGCAATGTCGTGGTCGACGAAGTCGAGCAAGTCGCGATCGACCGGGTCAAGGCGCTCTTCGGCGCCGAGCACGCCAACGTTCAGCCTCATTCCGGCGCGAACGCCAACACTGCTGTGTATCTCGCAATGTTGAAGCCTGGTGACACGGCGATGGGTCTTCGGCTGGACCAGGGCGGGCACATCACGCACGGGTTGCCGGTGAGCCTCAGTGGGCAGTTCTACAACTTCGTCTCCTATGGCGTTGATGAGAAATCCGAGGAGATCGACTACGACCACGTGCGTCATGTGGCGAAGGAGAACCGGCCCAAACTGATCGTTGCCGGTGCTACCGCATATCCACGAATTCTCGATCCGAAGATCTTTCGTGAGATTGCCGATGAAGTAGGCGCGCTTTTGATGTTCGATGCCGCTCACATTGCCGGTCTGATCGCGGGCGGCATGCATCCGAACCCGATGCCCTACGTCGACGTCATGACCTTCACGACGCACAAGACACTTCGTGGTCCTCGCGGGGGATGCATCCTCTCCAAGGCCGAACACGGCGCGGCGATCGACAAGGGTGTGTTCCCGGCCAGTCAGGGTGGTCCGCTTGAACACGTGATCGCCGCAAAGGCAATCGCGTTCGGTTTGGCGGCGAAGCCGGAGTTCAAGACGTATTCCGAGCAGATCGTGAAAAACGCGAAGGCGCTGGCCGCAGCAATGATCAACGAGGGATTTCGCCTTTGTACCGGTGGGACGGACAATCATCTGATGCTCGTCGACCTTCGACCCTTCGACGAGAACCTCACGGGCAAGGTGGCACAAGACGTCTGCGACAAAGCCAACATCACGTTGAACAAGAATCAATTCCCCTTCGACCCGCGTTCGCCGTTCGTGACCAGTGGTCTTCGCATCGGTACCCCGAGCGTCACGAGTCAGGGCATGCGTGAAGCGGAAATGCCGCTGATCGCCGCCCTCATCGGCCAGACACTGCGACATCGTGACAATGCCGAGGAACTCGCCCGAGTTCGCGCCGAAGTTGCCGCACTGTGCGCCAAGTTTCCTCCCTACGCGCAGTGAGTCACACGAGCCGATGACGTTTGGTCAGGGTGTGTCGTGAAGGGATATGCGTTCGTCTCGGCGATCGCAGCACTCGCCACGGCATTTCTCCTCCCGCTCGTCATCGTCCTCGCTCGACGTTGGGGCGTTATCGCCGAACCGGATTCTCGTCGCCTTCATCCTCAGCCGACGCCCCTCTTGGGTGGCGTCGCAATGTGTGTCGGTGTCTTGTTCGCATTGGCCGTTGCCAGTCGGCTCCCACAGTTCTCCGAGATGTTCTCATCGTCGTCTCAGGCGCTTGGGTTAGTGGTAGGTGCGCTTATTATTACAGGCGTGGGTGTAGTCGATGATCTGATCGAGGTTTCCGCCCCCGCCAAACTTGCGGGACAGGTCCTTGCCGGATCGTTGTTGTATTTCTTCGGTCTGCGCCTCGATCAGTTTCAAATTCCCTTCGGCGGAAACATTGTTTTCTCCCCTGACCTGATTCCGATGGTCACCGTGCTGTGGGTGATCCTTCTGGCCAACGCGGTGAACTTCATCGACGGCCTCGACGGGCTTGCCGCTGGAATTGTTGGCATTGCCAGTGCGTCGTTTCTGCTCTACAGCACCCGGCTCTTCGATCAACAGATCATCACCGGCTCGAATATCGGTCCTCTCGTCGCTGCCATCACGATGGGCGTGTGCGTTGGTTTCCTCCCGTTCAACTGGAACCCGGCGAAGGTCTTCATGGGCGACGCCGGCGCGCTGTTGTTGGGATTGCTCCTGGCGGTGTCGACGATGGTGGTTGGCGGGAACGCCGTTCCGGGCGTGTCGGTCCGCGGTCAGCGTTACTTCTTCTTCGCCCCTCTCGTGATACCCCTCCTCCTCCTTGCCGTTCCCATCGTCGACTTCGGTTTGGCGGTGATTCGTCGTACGTTCAACGGTACCGGTGTGGCGACGGCGGATCGGCTCCACATTCACTACCGGCTGGTGGAAGTTGGCCATGGTCCGCGGCGTGCTGTCGCGATCCTCTGGATGCTCACGGCCCTTCTCTCGGGCTTTGCGTTGGTTCCAGTTTTCGTGCCGTCGCGATGGGCGCTCGTGCCGCTCGTTCTCGGCATGGTTTGTCTCATCATCTTCGCGGTCGCCCATCCGGATCTTCGCGAACAACGACGTCTGGAGCGTTTGGTCCGACGCCAGGTGTCGCCCGATTCGACGATTCGGTAGTGAAGCGACGGGTCCGCGTGGACGCCGGGCGCTCGAAACACGAAGGTCTTGCGCAACGAACCTAGGGTCGTCGTAGCTTTCCCGGCATTCTCTGACTCGAATCGACTCGACCCGAACGGAGAGTCCATGCGTACTCCGTTGACGAGCAACCTCACGTCCTCGTGTAATCCAGCGTTGCTCGAATCACTCGCCCACAGCAACGACGCATACGGTGAAGGCTTGGCCGATGCAGCAGTGCGTTGTTTCGCCTCCGAATTGACGCAATCGGTCGGCTTTCGCCTTCGAGAGATTACCGATCGCCATCAGTGGCTGGCTGGGGTCCTACGAGACATAGCGGCTGCGTTTCGCACGGCAGACTCAGCTCAACGCGAATATAATGCGCGCATACAACGTGTCGATCACGCCATCGGCGCCTGGTTGCCGTCGAATCGCGATCGTAAGCGCGCTGAAGTCGCGCAAACGGCCCGTCGTCGCCTTCTCACCTTCGACCCGACCAAGGACGGGCGCGTGGTCGAGGTGTTTGGCGACGTGCCGTCCTCGACGCACGTCGCAGTCATCGTGCCGGGAATGGACAACGACATCACCGACTATCTCGGTCTTCGCGTGCGTGCCGAGAACTTGCTCGCGGAGATGGCCAGAGTTGCTGCCGCCGACGAAACGGTCGCCGTGGTGCTGTGGCTCGGTTACGACACGCCCGATCTCAGCGTGACGCGTCTCGTCAGGGAAGGAGGAGGGTCACAAAAGGCGAAGGAGGGTGCCCAGGTCCTTCTCGAGGACGTCGCCTTTCTGCGTCGAGTGAGCCCGGGAGCACAGGTAACTGTTGTCGGGCACAGCTATGGCACCGTGGTGGTGGGGCGCGCCATGCGTGAGGGGCTCGACGTCGACCATGTCGTCGCCGTCGGCAGTCCCGGGATGGATGCTCGTGACCGCAGTGACCTGAAGTCGCCGACGGTGAGCCTGTGGGCCACCCGTCACCGTGGCGAGGATCTCATTCCCTTGGTTCCGACGCACGGTGAGGACCCGGCCGCCCGAGGGTTCCACGCCAAGCGATTTCGCTCCGACGGTGTGAAGCACCACAGCGACTATTTCCGCAAGGACACCGTCGCGCTCGGGAACATCGCTCGCATTGCAACGGGAGGCACTCCCGAAGCCGAACCGAGTCGGTGAGCGAGAGGCGAGGAGTCGGTGAGGAGTCGGTGACAGCGGGAGGGGAGTAGGTGAGGGCGTCCCCCGATTTGCGCACGACGGTCGC
>JANOWU010000242.1:0-4134 GCA_031418035.1 Acidimicrobiia bacterium | reverse complement strand
GCACCAGCGAGGAACGAGATCGTCAGATACGAGCGAAGATACAGCGACACAGTCTTCCTATCTTAGGAGTGTTTGTGGCCACGACGACAACACGGCGAAAACATCACGAGGCCGAACAGCACCGGAACGAACATCACCGGGCGAACATCAGAGGCGACAGCGCCCGCCACGTCAGCGCAGGAGCGCATCCGAGGCGAAGTTGACCAACAGCTGCGGTGCAACCCCGAAGAACAACGTTGCGACCGCGGAGATCAGGATCGCCACACGAGTTCCCCAGCCAACGAAATAGCCACCCTCGGCGAGGGCGCCGCCAGACGCTGGCTCGTGGCCGTCATCGTCGGACATGAACATCGACACAATGATGCGCAGGTAGGCAAAGGCGCCGATAACCGAAGCAAACATGGCGATGATGGCGATGGCGTAAGAGTCCACGTCGGCCGCGGCGCGGATCACACCAAACTTGGCCATGAAACCGCTCGTCGCAGGTATGCCGGCCTGGCCGAGCAGGAACAATGTGAACAGAATCGCCAGTGCCGGTGAACGGCGTCCGAGCCCCTTGTAATCCGCGAGCGAATGCTCGGCATCACCCAGGCGGCCAACCACCGAGATCACGGCAAAGCTTCCGAGAACGATGAAGGCGTAGGCAAACAAATAGAACAGCGCCCCGGAGGTGCCGTCGGCCGACGCCGCCTGTAGTCCGATCAGAATGAAGCCCGCGTGGCTGATCGAGCTGTAGGCCATCAGTCGCTTCACGTCGGTTTGCGTCGCGGAGAGCACGGCGCCAACGACCATCGAAAGCACGGCGAGTACCCACACGATCGGACGCCAGTCGAGTGTTTGCGTGGACATGGCGGTAAGCAGAACGCGAAGCAAGGCGGCGAAGCCGGCCACCTTCGCACCGGCGGCCATGAAGCCCGCGATCGGCGATGGCGAGCCCTGGTAGACGTCGGGTGTCCACATATGGAATGGCACCGCGGCAATCTTGAAGCCGAGACCTACGAGGAGCAATGCCAGGCCAGCCAGCAACAGCCCGTTGCCACCGAAGACAACGATGGACCCGAGGTACGTCGTGATTTCGGTCAGGTTCGTGGAACCGGTCGCGCCATAGGTCAGCGCAATGCCGTAGAGAAACACGGCCGACGAAAACCCGCCGAGCACGAAGTACTTCAGTGCAGCCTCCTGCGACTCGGCCTTTCGGACGTTGGAGCCGGCCAGCACGTAGAGGGCGATCGACAAGATCTCCAGACCGAGGAACAACACGATGAGGTCGTTCGCCGAGGCCATGATGACCCCGCCGCTGGCCGACAGCAGCATCAAGACGAACACTTCAGGCCCAAGCATGTCTTCACGCCGGAGATAGTCCTCAACAATAAGCGCACCTATGATCAGAATGGCCGAGATGAGAACCGTTACGAAGACGCTGAATCCGTCGACCTTGATCGCATTGCTGATGGCACCGGGATCTCGCGTGAGGCTTCGGGCGTCATCCCAACGCCACATCGCAACACCGCCGGCGATTGCCGCCGTCGCGATCGTGAACCAGCGGTAGACGCCGTCGATCCATCGGGTGTGTCGGGCCAACGAAGCCACGACCAACAACACGAGCGCGCCGACGATCAACACGTTGATCGAACCGATGGCTTTCCAGTCGACCTTGGGAAGCTCAATCGTTCGTTCGACGAGTTCTGCAGATACACCCGACGGATCGGTGTCCTGGAAATAGATGGCGGACAGCATCATCCGTGGTTCTCCTCTTCGGAACCTACGTCGGAACCCTCGTCGGAACCTTCCGAAACCTTCTTCGCGCCGCCGGTTTCTATTTCGGCGACGACGCCCTGCGCTTTCGCGACGGCTGGTTCTTTTCGACCTGTTGCTTCCTCGACCCGTGCGATCAATGCCTTCACTGAGGGGTCAATCCGATCGAGGAACGGTTTTGGATACACGCCGAGTACGACGATCATCACGAGAAGAGGGGCAATGGCGAGCCGTTCGCGAATGGTCAGGTCGTGCATGTGGGCACGATTCTCCTCATCGGGCTCCCCGTGGAAGGTGCGCTGGTACGCCCACAGAAGATAAAGAGCCGCCAGAATCACACCCAGCGCCGAGATGACCGCCCACCAACGAGCGGTGAGGAACGTGCCGGTCAGGATCATGAACTCCCCGACGAAACCGTTCAGGCCGGGCACGCCGATCGAGGACAGCATCACGATCGTGAACACTCCGGCCATGACCGGAGCCAGCTTTTGGAGCCCCTTGAGTTGCGCGATCTCTCGAGTGTGACGTCGTTCGTAGATCCATCCGACGAGGAGGAACAACGCACCTGTCGATAGACCGTGGTTGACCATCTGCAGAACGGCGCCCGAGAGGCCCTGGTTCGTAAGCGAGTACGTGCCGATCACGATAAAGCCGAGGTGGGCAACCGATGAATACGCAACGAGTCGTTTGAGGTCTTTTTGGACGACGGCCACGAGCGCGCCGTAGATGATGCCGATCGTGCCCAACGTGAGCATCACCGGACCGAACCAGTTGCTCGCTTCGGGAAACAGGAACAGGCCGAAGCGAATCAACCCGTAGGTACCCATCTTCAACATCACACCGGCAAGGATCACTGAACCGGCAGTAGGAGCCTCAGTATGGGCGTCGGGCAACCAGGTGTGCAACGGGAACAGGGGCACCTTGATCGCAAACGCAAGCGCAAAGGCGAGGAAGAGCCACCGTGATGTCGTCACCCCAAGGCCAGCATTCGCCAGTTCGCGAATATCGAAGGTAAGTGCACCTAGTTTCGGCTTGGCGAGGAAAGCGAGCGTGATCGACGCCACCAGCATCAGCGACGATCCGAACATGGTGTACACGAAGAACTTCATCGCTGCATACGTCTTGTTTCCGTGTCCCCAGCCGCCGATGAGGAAGTACATCGGTACGAGCACAACCTCGAAAAACACGAAGAACAGAATGAGATCCAGGCTCAAGAAGACGCCCATGACTCCGGCCTCGAGCAGCAGGATCCACGCGACGTAGGCCTTGATGTCCTTTCGCTCGTCGGGACCGAAGAGGGCGATCGGAAAGAGGAAGCCGGTGAGAACGACCAGCCACAGGGAGATGCCGTCGACTCCGAGCGTCCAGGAGATTCCGAATTGGCGGACCCATTCATGATCGGAGACGAATTGGTAGTCCGCAACACCGGTTTCGAAGTTGGTCATGAGCCACACGCTCAGGGCCAGTGTGGCCATCGAAAACAGGAATCCGAGAACGGGAACGATTTCGGTGCGGGTACGAGGAATCAGTGTTGTGATGAAGGCTCCGCTGAGCGGCAGCAGGATCAACGCGGTGAGCAACGGAAAGGACACTTGCCCACCACCGTGCTCCGTCGCAGCTGCAATGCCGGAAGTAAGACCCGAAGTAAGAATTGAAAGGCTCATGGTCACATCCCGCCCCGGTAGATCGCCCAGGCAAGCAGTGCAACGAGCCCACCGACCAGGCCGAGGGCATAGTTGCGGACGTAGCCGGTCTGCAACCGACGAAGTTGACCGCCCAGTGAGCGAACACCAATCCCTACGCCGTTCACCACGCCATCGATCCCTTTCCGGTCAACCACGAACGCAAGGGCGTTCGAGAGGGCAAGACCGGGCTTCTCGATGAGTGCTGAGTAGATGGCATCCACACCGTATGCACGCTTAAGAAGTGGTTTTTCTAATGACTGCTTTTCATTCACATCGCCAGAACGCCACAACGACACACCGATCGCGATACCGACAAGGCCCGCCACCGTTGCGATCACCGCAAGAGTCAGCTTGAGATTCGAAGAAGCCGCGTGATGCGGCGAGAAGAACGAGTGGATCTCGGTACCGGGAATGAAGCTCTCCTCCAGCCAGTGTTCAAGCTTGAATGCCACACTCTTGCCCAGGAACGGAACGTTCAGAAGCCCACCGACGATCGACAGACCCGCAAGTGTCACCAGCGGAAGCAGCATCGAGATCGGCGACTCGTGCGGCGTGTGACCGTTCCCGTGGGCATCGTCGGCATGTGTCTCCGTTGCATCGTTTGCGCCGTGGGCATCCTGGGCACGATGCGCACCGGTTTCAAAACGTTCTTTGCCGAAGAAGACCAGGACGATCTGTCGGGTCATGTAATACG
>JANOWU010000241.1:0-2464 GCA_031418035.1 Acidimicrobiia bacterium | reverse complement strand
CGCCACCGCGCCGTCGAGTGAATTAGGGAGAGCGCAGAGTGGACGTCGCGGCATCGTGACCGCCCCACCGGTGAAGGAGCGCCCGCACCGGTGAAGTCGCGCACACGACCGCACAACACGACCGCACGACGCGACGAAGGGGCGACCGGTCACGCCGCAGCGTGACCCGTCGCCCCTTCGTCGCAAGAGCTTGCGCTACAGGCCCTTCACGATCTCGGCCATGAGCTCGCCGGCCTCGGTCGGGTTCAACCCGACCCGCACGCCAGCGGCGGCGAGAGCGTCCATCTTGCCCTGCGCGGTACCTTTGCCCCCCGACACGATGGCTCCGGCGTGACCCATCTTCTTGCCCGCGGGCGCAGTAACGCCAGCAATATATGCGGACATAGGTTTCGTGACGTTTGCCTTGATGAACTCGGCCGCCTCTTCCTCGCCCGTGCCACCGATCTCGCCGATCATGATGATCGCCTTCGTCTCGGGGTCGTTCTGGAACTGCTCCAGGACGTCGATGAACGCTGTCCCAGGAACTGGGTCGCCGCCGATACCGACGCACGTGGAGACGCCGATGCCGAGTTGCTTGAGTTCGTACAGCGCCTGGTAGGTGAGCGTGCCGGAACGTGACACGATGCCCACCGCTGGCTTGCCCTCTTGCGGGGGCAGCGCGATCTCGCCTGCGGTGATGCCGATGTTGCAGCGTCCGGGGCTGATGATGCCGGGGCAGTTCGGTCCGAGGAGGCGAGTGTTGGGGTACTGCTGCTTCAAGATGTTGAACGTCTTCGCCTCATCCTGAGCCGGAATGCCTTCGGTGATGCACACGACGAACGCGATTCCCGCTGCTGCAGCTTCGAGGATGGCGGCTGACGCAGCCTTCGGCGGCACGGCGATGAACGACGCCGTTGCACCGGTAGCGGCGACGGCTTCGGCCACCGTGTTGAACACCGGAATTCCCTCGACGTCGGTGCCGCCCTTTCCGGGAGTCACACCGCCCACAATCTTGGTGCCGTACGCCTTGTTGCGCAGGCCGTGGTACTTGCCCTGTCCGCCCGTGAGGCCCTGCACGATGACCTTGGTGTTTTCGTCTACGAAGATAGCCATGATATATGCGCGCTTTCTACTTGTTCGCCAGTGCGACAGCAGCGCGAGCTGCCTCGAGCATTGTGGGCTTGGACATGAGTTTGTCTTCCGGGATACCTGCTGCGGCAAGGATGGCTCGGCCCTCCTCGGCGTTCGTCCCGTCGAGACGGATGACGATCGGCGCGTTCAGCGATACACGTCCCATGGCTTCGACGATGCCCTTGGCAACCTCTTCGCCACGGGTGATGCCGCCGAAGATGTTGATGAAGATCGACTTCACGTTCGGGTCGGTGTTGATCACTTCGAGGGCACCGGCCATGACGTCGGCATTTGCGCCGCCGCCGATGTCGAGGAAGTTGGCTGCTGATCCGCCGACCTGGTTGACGACGTCGAGCGTGCTCATGGCCAGACCAGCACCATTCGCTATGATCCCAACCGTGCCCTCAAGGCCGATGTACTGCAGGCCCTTCTCATGGGCGAGCGTCTCTCGAGAATCACGCAGGACCGTGGCCTCGTATTCGGCCCAGTCGTGGCGGTACATCGCGTTTTCGTCGAGCGAGACTTTCGCATCGAGGCAGAGGACCTTGCCGTCCGGAGTGAGGACCAGCGGGTTGATCTCCGCGAGGTCGCAGTCGCCTTCGGTAAAGCACGTGTAGAGCTTCACCAAGATCTCCGCCGCCTGGTCGATCGCGATCGGGTTGAGCTTCGCCGTGACGCATGCCTCGCGCGCCTGGGCCAGCGAGATACCGGTGACCGGGTCGATGTGGAGCTTGACGAGTGCCTCGGGGTTCTCGACGGCGACCACTTCGATCTCGACGCCACCCTGGGCCGAGAGCATCAACAGGTGCTTCTTGGCCGTGCGGTCGAGGGTGTAGCTCGCGTAGTACTCCTCGGCGATGTCGGCGGCGTTCCCGATGAACAGTCGCTTGACGAGGTGCCCCTTGATGTCCATCCCAAGAATGTTCCCGGCGTGGAAGCGGACCTCGTCGGCGTTTTCGGCCAGCTTCACACCACCGGCCTTGCCGCGTCCACCGACCTGTACCTGAGCTTTGATGACGACGGGGTACCCCGCGGCTTCGGCAACGGTGACGGCAGTGTCGACGTCGTCGGCAATACCTCCTGAGGGGACGGGGAGACCGAAGCGGGCAAATTCCGCACGGCCTTGGTATTCGAAGAGATCCACGAGTTCCTTTCGGAGATGTTCAGCAGGGGTGTTGGAAGAAAAGTTGGAGCGAAACGCGGCAGAACGAGGGCCGAACGTTCACAGGGGAGGGTCAGACGGGTTCGGGAGCAGTTTCGCGGGCATCGAGCGTCTGTTCCAGCCAGCCCGTGATCGCGTCGAGATTCGCCACGGGCGTGAACAATTCGGCGATTCCGCGCTCTTTCAGTTCGG
>JANOWU010000240.1:0-4061 GCA_031418035.1 Acidimicrobiia bacterium | reverse complement strand
GTTGTCGGGGCGCGGATCCACGGGCAGCGTGAACGGGCCACGCCTCACAGGACGAGAGGGCCCGGCACTAGAGGGCATCGCCGAACGCCTCACAGTCGTCGTTGTCGCAGACAAAGCCAGAGTCGACGACGTTGGCGCGGTGCGCCGGGAGCGCTGTGACCCCGCAGTAGGGGCAAATGGGCGCGCGGTTGACTCCATAGTCGTCAGGCATAGGTATCCATCCTGCCCGAAACTGGCTTCTGGCACTCTCGGGTCGAGATTGCTAACGGAGGCCCAAAGTCGGGGTAAGCTGGCACTCATCACTGTCGAGTGCTAACCCGCGTTCGACGGATCCCAACGCACATCCCGTACGGAGGACATGTAATGAACGTTAAGCCCCTCGAAGACCGCATTGTCGTCGAGCCCAGTGAGGCAGAGACCACCACGGTTTCTGGCCTCGTCATCCCCGACACTGCGAAAGAGAAGCCCCAACAGGGCAAGGTTCTCGCCGTCGGACCCGGTCGCACGACCGACGATGGCAAGGTTGTGCCGATGGCAGTCAAGGTCGGCGACACCGTGCTGTACTCCAAATACGGCGGCACCGAAGTAACGATCGGCGGCAAGGACCTTTTGATCCTCGCGGGCCGTGACGTACTCGCCGTCATCGACAAGAAGTGAGTCGGTAGAACATGGCAAAGATTCTCAAGTTTGACGAAGCCGCGCGACGCGGTCTCGAAGCCGGCGTGAACAAGCTGGCTGACACCGTAAAGGTGACGCTCGGACCGAAAGGTCGCAACGTCGTCATCGAAAAGAAGTTCGGTGCCCCAACGATCACCAACGATGGTGTGACCATCGCCAAGGAGATCGAACTCGAAGATCACTTCGAGAACATGGGAGCACAGCTCGTCAAAGAAGTAGCGACCAAGACCAACGATGTGGCCGGCGACGGCACCACCACGGCCACCGTGCTTGCACAGGCCATGGTGAAGGAAGGTCTCCGCAACGTTGCCGCTGGTGCGAACCCGATGGGCCTCAAAAAGGGTATCGACAAGGCAGTTGCTGCCGCCGTCGAGGCCATCAAGAAGCTCTCGAAGACCGTAGACGGCAAGGAAGAAATCGCTCAGGTCGCCACGATCTCGGCCGCCGACTCCACCATTGGCGACACGATCGCCAACGCGATCGACAGGGTCGGCAAAGACGGCGTCGTTACGGTCGAGGAATCCAACACCTTCGGTATGGAGCTTGAGTTCACAGAAGGCATGCAGTTCGACAAGGGTTACCTCTCGCCGTACTTCGTGACCGACCAGGAACGTCAGGAATCGGTCCTTACCGATCCGTACATCCTGTTCATGAACTCCAAGATCAGCTCGGTTCACGACATGCTGCCTGTCCTCGAAAAGGTCATGCAGTCCGGCAAGCAGTTGTTGATCGTCGCGGAAGACGTCGACGGCGAAGCGCTGGCCACCCTCGTGGTGAACAAGATTCGTGGCACGTTCAATTCGGTCGCCGTCAAGGCACCGGGCTTCGGCGAGCGCCGCAAGGCAATGCTGCAGGACATGGCCATCCTCACCGGTGGAACGGTGATCAGCGAAGAGATCGGCCTGAAGCTTGATTCGGTCACGCTCGACCTTCTCGGTCGCGCGAAGAAGGTCATCATCTCGAAGGACAACACGACCATCGTCGACGGTGCTGGCACCGCAAACGAAGTCAAGGGCCGTGTTGCACAGCTCAAGCGCGAGATCGAAGACACCGATTCGGATTGGGATCGCGAGAAGCTTCAGGAGCGTCTGGCGAAGTTGGCCGGTGGCGTCGCCGTTGTGAAGGTTGGCGCAGCGACTGAGGTTGAGCTCAAAGAGAAGAAGCACCGTATCGAAGATGCGCTCTCCGCGACTCGTGCAGCCATCGAAGAAGGCGTTGTCCCCGGCGGCGGAACGGCACTTATCCGTGCCCGGTCTGCCATCGACAAGCTCGAACTTACGGGCGACGAAGCTACGGGTGCCGCGCTGGTGCGCAAGGCACTCGAGGCTCCTCTCTACTGGATCGCCACGAATGCCGGCATGGAAGGCTCCGTCGTCGTGCAGCAGGTCGAGAAGGAAAAGGGTAACAAGGGCATGAACGCTGCTACCGGCGAGATTGTCGATCTTGTCAAGGCTGGCGTCATCGACCCGGCAAAGGTGACCCGTTCAGCACTGCAGAACGCAGCGTCGATCGCGGCCCTGCTTCTCACCACCGAAGCACTCGTTGCCGACAAGCCGGAGCCCGCGGGCGCCGGTGGCGGCGGCGGAATGCCCGGTGGCATGGGCGGTATGGGTGGCATGGGCGGCATGATGTAAGGATTGCAAGAGCGGCCGTTGACCGGGGTCCCCGCCGAAGGTGGGGTGGTCGGCGGCCGAGCGCAGCAATCGCAGTTTGCAAGGCCGGTCCTTCGGGGCCGGCCTTTTGCATTTCCGAGCTTCGGGAGTGGCGTTGCGCGTTTGCTATGTGTGCAGAACAACGCGGCGATGTGCTCGTTCGCGGCAAGCTCGCACGAGCACGGCATTCGGTTCGTCGACGGTATCGACCCACTTCGGTCCGTCGATGGGGCCATAGGTCGTCGACGCCCGTTCGATGAGTCTTTGGCGGCATTGGTCGGGTGGTGTGTCCACATACCAAATCTCGTCGAACAACGGGGCAACGTGTTCCCAGCCACCTGTGTCGAGAAGCAGGTAGTTGCCGTCCACGACGATGCCCGGCCCCTGCGGGTTCACCACGAGGGAACCAGCAACAGGCTCCTCGATCTCTCGGTGGAATCGAGGCGCGTAGACGATGTCTGTCTCGGTGCGAGCCCGGTGGAGGAGGGCGACGAAACCGCGGACGTCGAAGGTATCGGGCGCACCTTTTCGGTCGCGTCGGCCAAGCGCCAGGAGCACCTCGTTCGAGAGGTGGTAGCCATCCATCTGCACCATTGACCATGTAGGAAGTGCACGTATGACTGCTTCGGCGAGTGTCGACTTTCCCGAACCAGGTGGTCCTACGATCCCGAGCATTGCCGGACGCCCGGCGGCGACCTGTGAACGCAGCGTGCGCGCAAGCGTTACGAGTTCTTGGGTCGACGCCAACGCAGATCGGTCAGTCGATGAGGCTGATGTGGGTGGCGCCGGGACCGCGTTCGCGCATCTGCATCACGAATCGCACCGCATCGCCGGGCTGCAGCGCCACACGACCATGAATATCGCGTGCACCAAAGAACACGTCCTGCTCGACGTTGGGAACGGTGATGAAACCGAAGTGCTGGTTCGCCCGGAATGCCTTGACGACGCCTTCGGTGAAGGTCTCGTCGGCACAGCTCGTGCCGTCGCAGATCGGTCGCGATTCCTCGGACGGAGTGCTGGAAGATGCTGATTTCGACGTAGCGTTGCGCAGCAGGGAGACTTCGTCGGCGACGATGCGAAGGTCTTCGTATTCGCCTTCTGCGTCGCGGCCTATGCGCTGTTCGATGCGTCCGCGGACCTCCACCATGTCACCGAGGTGAACCACCTTCTCGACGCTGTTGGCCGTCTGTCCGAAGCAGTGCAATTCGATCTCGTCGGACATGCCCGCCCGTCGAGAGGACGCGACCTCGATCTGCAGGAACACACGCTCGCCCTCCCCAGGACGATACGGACGATTCGAAACACGACCCACCAACAAGACGACGTTCACGTCCCCATTGTGACCGATTCTCAGCGCTGCGTGCTCGCAAAACGCGAGCCCGTCCAAGATTTCGAGGCGGGCCGCAAACAAGTCTGTGCGACACCATTCGGCGCGGACGTTGTCCAGACGGGAGTCTCGTCGGGCCGTCTCTGCAATGATTCGCGTTCGTGAGTTGGTTCAGCGTTGCGAGACTTCCCCAGTTGGTGGCTGTGGCTGCAGCGTTGGTGCTGGTGTCGTGGGGAACGATGATCGTGTTGACGCGACGCCTCCCCCCTGGCGCGGCCAAGGACCTCGTGGCGTTCCTTCCGGCCTGTGCCACCACGATGCGGCGCTTACGCAAGCACCCCGACGTCTCGCGCCGGGCAAAGGTCGCACTGGTCATCGCGTTGCTGTGGGTTTTTTCACCGATC
>JANOWU010000239.1:0-10348 GCA_031418035.1 Acidimicrobiia bacterium | reverse complement strand
GTCAAAAATTCTGCCGTTTCGATCCGCGTTATGGACTGCGAGTGAACCAAGGAGGCGAGCAGGCGTTGGTGCCGGTTGAGCATCGCGGATTTTGTTGGGAGCCGCGTGATTTTCAGTGGTTTGTTCCGCCGCCGGATCATTTGCCCAAACTCTTAAGTTGCCGACATGCTCGGCCCGGCTGTGGCGTACCGCTGGTGATGCAACGCTGCCGGAATTATTTGGACCCAACCGAAGTTCGCTTCTTTCCGAAAATATCTTCGTACGCCGCGACGGTGCTGTTCGCAGGGCTCTACTGGGGTGGCTTCAGCACTAACGCAGCTCGGAACACCGTGAAGTTCGCCGCTCCGAGCGGTGGGTACAACACGCTCACCGCATCGCAGCTCGACTTCGGTGGCAGCGACTACCAGTGCTTCGTCAACGTCACTGCAGCAGTTCAGAACGCCGGGAACGGCATCTACACAGTCGCCGACGTCCAGTCGACGACGGGTACGAATCAATATGCCGGGTGGACGCTCGTTGTTGCCTATCAAGACCCGGCCGGCGTCATGCGCAACCTGACCGTATTCGACGGATACCAGAGCGTGTCGTCGGGCAACCCGGTCACGATTCCCGTCAGCGGATTTCTCACACCACCGAATGGTGCCGTCACGACCAAGCTCGGGATCATCGCCTATGAAGGAGACAAGGGCGGCACGGGCGACGCGATGAGTCTGAACAGTGTTGTGATGTCCGATGCGCTCAACCCGGCTGACAACTTCTTGAACTCCTCGATCTCGAACCTGGGCATCGATGCAGGAGGTCGCGCACCGAACTACTCGAACCAACTTGGATACGACGCGGACGTCCTGGCCGTCCCGAATGCCGGCAACGCTGTGCTGGCGAATAGCGCCACGAGCGCCACAATCAGACTGTCGTCGAGCGGCGACGTGTATTACCCCGGCGTAGTGACCTTCGTGACCGATCTCTACTCTCCGAAGATGGCTGTGGCAAAGCTGGCCAACGACGTCAACGGGGGAATCACCCGACCGGGCGATGTCGTTGAATACACGATCACGGTAACGAACTCGGGCGACGACTCCGCGACGAACAACGTGCTCACCGACCCGCTTCCCGTCGGAACAACCTATGTACCCGGATCATTGCAAATAGTGTCCGGCGACAATGCTGGCCCGAAGACCGATGCCCCCCTCGACGATCAGGCCGAATACAACGCAGGCGTCGTCACGTTCTTCCTCGGAGTCGGCGCCACGGGAAGTTCCGGCGGCGACATGGCAAAGATGTCGACACCGGGTTCGCCCACGACAACGGTGCTGAAGTTCCGCGTGAGGGTGAACCCGACTGTCGGCGACAACGTCTCGATCGTGAACACGGCCAGTTTGAATTACACGGCGTTTACCCTCGGATCATCCTCGTCAACAGCAGGAGTGGCGCCGAATACTGGCGCCGGTCCAGTCCAGAACAACGCTGACCTGTCAATAGTAAAAACGCTTACTACGTCCCCGCTTGTTCCGGGACAGGTCGCACAGTACGACATAGTCGTCTCGAATGTGGATCCGCTGGCCAACGATGTCGTAGCTGCCGTGGTTCAGGACCTTCTACCGGCCACGCTCACGAACGCCACGTGGACTTGCTCGGCAACCACGGGTTCATCGTGCTCGGCTGCAAACGGAACCGGTTCCATCAATTCGGCGGTGAGCCTGCTCACCGGTGGCGTTGCCACGTACTCGTTGAGTGCGACGGTTGCGCCGGGTGCGACCGGAGTACTCGCCAACACAGCCACCGTCACCGCCCCCACGGGCGTTACCGACAGTATGCTTACGAACAACTCCTCCACTGCTCAGGCTGCGCTCACCCCCGTCGCCGATGTGGCGATCACGAAGACGAACGGCGTTGCGGCCACCAACGCGGGCAACACGGTTACCTACACACTTGTGGCCTCGAACAACGGTCCGTCAGATGTGACCGGCGCAGTCGTCACTGATAACCCTCCCTCGGCGATTTCCCCTATCAATTGGACCTGCGTCGGCGCGGGTGGGGGATCGTGCCCGGCATCAGGGACCGGCAATCTCGCCGCAGGAGTCAACCTTTCGGTCGGAGCCACAGCTACGTTTTCCGTGACGTACACCGTTGATCCGGCGACCGTCGGTTCGAGCCTCGACAACACCGTGACGATCGCGGTGCCCGTCGGCGTGACCGACCCGAGCTCCGGCAACAACACGGCGACTGATTCCGATACCCTGCTCCACACCGCCAACTTGTCCCTGGCCAAGTCGCACCCGGCAGGGCCTGTGGTGCCGGGTACAAACGTTACCTACACAATCATCGCAACCAACAGCGGCCCTGCGACCGCATCAAGCGCATCGATGATCGACACGCTGCCTTCGGGGCTGTCGTTCGTGTCGATATCTTCGCCGGCTTGGTCATGTCCGGGTGCTCCCGCGGGAGCGTCTGCGACCTGTACCGCCACGAATCTCCCGGTAGGGAACTCAACAATTACTGTTGTTGCGGCAGTGGATCCGGCCGCCTCGGGTGCCGCGGCGAACGTCGCGGTCATCACCAGTCCCGACGACCCTGACTCCAGCGGTAACACGGCGAGCGACCCGACGCCGCTGACCCCTGTGGCCGACCTTTCGATTCAAAAATCGCACCTTCCGACTACGTTGGTGGCGGGTACGAATGTTACGTACGCGATCAATGTCACCAACGCTGGACCATCGACCGCCGCAGATGTGGTCGTGACCGACACGCTTCCCGCAGGACTTTCGCTCATATCCGTCGCGGGTTCGACAGGCTGGGCGTGCACGACCGCCGTATCGTGCTCGAACCCTTCGCTCCCCGTCGGCAACTCGACCATCACAATCGTGGCGGCAGTTGCTCCGTCGTTCGCCGGAACCTCGGTTGCGAACACCGCAAGCACTTCTTCGCCCACATCGGATCCTGATACCACCGATCTCTCAAGTACCGATACCGCCTCAATCTCGCGCGTGGCCGATATCGAAGTTCTCAAATCCCACACGGGTGTCGTCACTGCTGGCGGACCGGTTGCGTACTCAATTACCGTCACGAACTTCGGACCGTCGGCGGTCGCCGGAGTCACGGTCTCCGACCCATTGCCAAGTGAACTTAGCGGTGCATCGTGGACGTGCACCGCCACGGTGGGTTCTACCTGCCCGGCCTCGGGTTCAGGCACCCTCACGAACACACCGGTCGATCTTGCCGCGAACGGTCGCGCCACGTTCACGCTCAACGCGTTGGTGGCGCCGACTGCGATCGCACCGTTCACAAACTCTGCCACCGCCACACTGCCGAGTGGCGTAAGCGATCCAACACCGAGCAACAACACTGGCTCCGATTCGTCGTCTCCGGCGTTGAACGCCGACCTCTCCGTGGTGAAAACCAACGGTTCGAATTCCGCGACTCCGGGTGCAGCTACGAATTACACCATCACCGTGTCGAACGCCGGACCGTCGGCAGTGGTCGGCGCCCCCGTCACCGACACGCTACCTGCAGCGCTTACGAACGCAACATGGACGTGTTCCGCCTCGGTGGGGTCGACGTGTGCGACGGCATCGGGCTCCGGTTCGATCGCCTCGACAGTCAGCCTTTTGGCCAACGGCTCGGCGGTCTATTCGCTGAGCGCCACGATCGATCCACGGGCCACCGGCACGCTCGTGAACGACGCCCGGATCGATGCACCGTCGGGAGTGACCGATCCAACCGTGGGCAATAACAACTCCCAAGACTCCGACCAGTTGAATCCGTCGGCTGATTTGAGCATTTCCAAAACCGATGGCGCGGCATCTGCCGTCCCGGGAACGCCGATCACGTACACAATCGTGGCCCGCAATTCCGGACCGTCGTTCGTGGGAGGCGCCCAGGTGATCGACTTGCTACCGGCTGCGATTTCGGGCGCAACGTGGACGTGCACTGCAACCCCCGGCTCCACGTGCCCAGGCTCGGGAACCGGAGACATAAGCGCGCTGATTTCGTTGGACCCGGGAGCGGAGGCGACCTTCATTCTTACGGGCACGATTTCTGCGACCGCCACAGGAACACTCGCCAACGACGCCTCAGTCGTTGCGCCGGTCGGAGTCGCCGACCCGAATACGCTCAACGATGTCGCGTCCGACCAGTCAGATCTCTTGCCGCGAGCCTCAGTACGGGCAACCAAGTCCAATGGCACCTCGGCGCCGGTGCCGGGGCAGACCACGACGTACGTTATCGTGGTTACGAATTTGGGGCCGTCCGCTGCACCCGGAGTCTCGGTGGTGGACACCCTTTCCGCACAGCTTCTCAATCCAACGTGGACCTGCCTGGCCCAGGCTGGCTCGACATGTGCGTCGGCAAGCGGCACGGGCAACCTGTCAACCACGGCCGACCTTTCAGCAACAGGCGCGGTGACCTACACGGTGACTGCGCTTGTTCATCCGGCCGCAACCGGAACCCTCACGAATTCAGTGTCGGTGACAGTACCGCCGACTGTTACCGATCCCGACCTCACAGACAACAACCCGGTCGATTCCGACACGCTCGTCCCCACTGCCGACATATCGATCGTCAAATCAGACAATGTCGCGCCGCAAGGCGCAGTGGCGGGTATGCCAGTCACGTACACCGTCCAGGTAACGAACAATGGACCCTCGGTGGCCAACGGCATCACCGTTACCGACGCTCTTCCGTCGTCGCTGTCCGGTGCCACCTGGACGTGTAGCGCCACGTTGGGATCGGCGTGCGGGTCGGCCTCGGGGACCGGCTCCGTCCTCTCGACGGTGAACCTTGCTCCGAACGGCGCCGCCACCTTCACCATTCTCGCAACCGTCGACGCCAACGCGAACGGTACGCTCGTGAACGAGGCGTCGGTTTCGTACCCGCCGTCCGTGACCGATCCCACCCCGGGTCCCACAACTGCGACCGATACGCTCACCATTGTCCGTCGGGCCGATTTGGCGATCACCAAGACCGACAACGCCATCAATGTCACTCCGGGGTTGCCCACGACCTACACCGTCTTGATCACGAATAACGGACCGTCTGGGGTCCGAGGTGCCCCGGTGACAGACACGTTGCCTTCGGTTCTCTTGAATCCCAGTTGGACGTGTTCCGCCTCGGCCGGGGGAGCATGCCTGAGCGGGGGAGGAAGCGGAAACATCGCGGCTTCAGTCGATCTTCCTACGGGTGCCACTGCGACGTTCGTGGTCACCGCAACTGTCGATCAGACCGCGAATGTCGGTGTACTTACGAATACCGCTGCAGTCGGTATCCCTTCTGGTGTTGTTGACCCGACACCCGCGAATGTCGCCACCGACACAAGTAACATTGTACCGGTCGCAGATCTTGTGCTAACGAAGACTGACGGATCAACCACTGCAGTCGCCGGAACTATAAGCACATATACGATTGTTGTGACGAATCGTGGACCGTCTGCAGTGATGGGCGCAACGGTCAACGACGCGTTAGGCAACGGGTTCCTAGGGGCAACATGGACTTGCGTTGTCGCTCCGTTGAATCTGCCGAGCCAGTGCGGTCAGGACTCAGGAAGTGGAGGCATTAACACCACCCTCGACCTCGCGGCCTTCGCGACAGCCACCTACACGCTCACGGCAACGATCAACCCGTCGCTCCGTGCTTCGGTTCAAAACACTGCGTCCGTTTCGCTTCCCGCGGGCACGGGGGATCCGATGCCGTCGAACAACTCCGCAACCGACACCACGACACTCAGTGCCTCGTCGGATGTCTCGGTTGTCAAAACAAACGGGGCCACCGAAAGCTCTCCGGGACAAGTGGTGCCCTATACAATCACTGTTTCCAACGCCGGCCCGTCGACGGCGACCGGAGTTCGCGTGCAGGACCCGATGGCCTCCACGTTCATCAGTTTTGCTTGGACCTGTGCCGCGACCGGCAGCTCCTCATGCCCCTCGGGTTCGGGCTCCGGTGCGCTCGACGAGACGATAGCGGCAATCGCGCCCGGCGCAACGGTCACGTACACGCTCCAGGCCAAGGTTGATCCGGCTGCGCGCGGCTCGCTCCAGAACACAGTCACAGTTGTCTCGACGGAGCCGGACCCGGAGCCAGCAAACAACTCGGCAACCGACACAGATTCCTTGGTTCCCAAGGCCGACCTGCGCATCATCAAGACAGACGACGCAACGAACGTGGTTCCTGGCCTATCGACTCAATATACGATCACGGTTAGTAACAGCGGCCCATCCGATGCGATCGGAGCGTCCGTCGTTGATGTCATGCCTACAGAGTTGGGCGGCGTCACCTGGAGCTGTGTCGCCGATTCAAACGCCCGCTGTTCGGACCTCTCGGGCGTCGGCGACATCACTTCACTGGTAGACGTTCCGAGTGGTTCAAAGGTGGTTTTCACGGTGAAAGCCGACATTGCGCCAAGCACTCCGGCGGGGATCTTGTCGAACAAGGCGTCCGTAAAGTCACCCGCCGATGTAACGGATCCCGAGTTGGCAAATAATACGTCTACAGACAAATCGGACCTCACCCCCACGGCGAATCTAAAGATCACGAAGACCGACAACGCCGAGAGTCAAACGCCCGGGGAGGAGGTCACGTACACGATCGTGGTCACCAACGACGGACCGTCCGCTGCTGTTCAGACCATGGTTTCCGACCTTGCACCCAAGAACTTCACCAAGACCTCATGGGCGTGCCAGGGCAGCGCCGGGGCAGCCTGCCTATCCGGTGGAACCGGTGAACTCAAGAACGTTCCGCTGGACCTACCCGCGAACTCGTCGGCCACTCTGTCCTTCAAAGGACTCATCGATCCTGATGCCACCGGGGTTCTTGAGAACACGGCCGTGTTGACACCCGCCGCGGGTGTCGTCGACAACAACTCAGCGGACAACACGGCGACCGATACTTCAAAACTCGTGGCCAAAGTCGACTTGGTAGCGACGAAGTCCGACGCCTCCGACAAGGCAGTCCCGGGCGAGAAAATCACGTACAAGATGACGGTGACCAACAAAGGCCCGTCGGCCAGCGGACCGGTAACGGTGCGCGATGCTCTCCCCAAGGCGCTTCTCAACGCGGTGTGGAATTGCGTGATCGGCGGCGTTGGATCGGGCAGCTGTTCCTCTACCGAGGGGACGGGCAACATTGACACGACCGTCGCTCTATCGCCCGGCCAAACTGCAATCTTCGAGCTTGTCGCTATGGTCGATCCAGACGCCGAGCCAGGAACCCTCGTGAATTCATTCAAGGCTTCGGCCGGGGAAAGTGCGATCGATTCAGATCTATCGAACAACGAAGCGACAGACACCGATGAACTCACGCCTCGGACCGATCTCTCCGTGAAGAAGTCTCACTCGGGGTCGATTGTCGCCGGTGGGCCGATTGACTATTCCATCGTCGTTTCCAACACGGGGCCTTCGTCGGCTCGGGACGTCAAGTTCGAAGATAAACTTCCGCCCGCCCTGTTGAATGCGAAGTGGACGTGCAAAGCCGGTCCCGGATCGTCGTGCCCGTCTGGCGGCGAAGGCTCGATCTCGACAACGGTCAACGTGAAGGTCGGCTCGAACGTCGTGTTCTCCCTTCGAGCAGACGTGAATCCCGAGGCCGATGGTGAACTGTCCAACACGGCCTCGATCACGCCAGCAAAAGGTGTCGACGACAAGAAGACTGACGACGACACTTCGACGGATAAGGCGAAGGTGGTTCATCGCGGCGATGTCTCTGTCACCAAGACGGACGGGAAGGACTACGCAGTTCGAGGGCGTCGCATTACGTACACCATCGTTGTTGCCAACACCGGCCCGTCCGCCGCGAAAGGTGTGAAGGTGACCGACCGGACGGAGAACGTTCTCGAGGACGTGAGCTGGACCTGTGAGCCGACGACTGGCAAGGGAACTTGTGCGCAGGCTGGCGGTGACGGTGACCCTATCGACGTTCTCGTCGACCTGCCACCAAAATCCAGCGTCACCTTCCTAGTGAGTGCCATTCTCAGTGAAAAGGCAGTCGGGGATCTGCGCAATACCGTCACGTCACAGGTCGACGCGAACAACTTCGAAGACTCCAAAGCGGCGAACAACAAGGCGACGGACAAGGATCACATCTGGAAGGAGTGGTTGAAGAATCCGCCACGTGATGCTGCGCCGAAACAGTCCAAACAGTCGAAGCAGCCCGACACGAGTGTGGACGTAGCCAGCAAGGTCGAGAAGCCGGTCGATGATAGCCAACCAGGACACCTGGCTCTCACTGGTTCCAACGTGTTCACGCTACTCATCGCAGGTGTACTTATGGCCGGTTCCGGTCTTGTGTGTGTGAAGGTCGGACGACGCCGAAATCGAGTTCGCTGACCTCGGTGGTCTGTGCCACGAATGTATTAGGAAACTTCTGCTCGGCGCAGCCAGCGGGTCCCGAGCGCGAGTGCTCCGATGCACACGACGACGAGCACGCTGATCGCGGTGCTCGTGGCCACGGGATACTTGATCGACTCGCCGTCGAAGGAACGGAACGCGATGGAGCGAGTGGAGAGCCGAAGGGCAAGGCGGGCGAGGCCGGCTCCGGCATTTGCGACCGCACCTTCCCAGATCAGGATGTAGGCCAGGCCCCAACCGAGCGCCCGTCGAACCCGCAACCCGAGCGTCACGAACACCGCACAGTAGGTCAACGTGCCGAGCAACGCGCTGAAGACGGCTGTTCGAATGGTCGACGCCGGCATACGGGCAACGCTCATGGAGAGCATGGGTACGAGCACGGTGAAGGGAAGGGCGAGAAGCACGCTCGCGCTCCATGCGCTGAGCAGGAGCAGCGGTCGCGAGACCGGCCGCAGCCACAAGTGCACGAGGGTGCGATCGTCGACCAGGTCACCGAAGGTCGACGATCCAATGACGAGCGAGGCGACGGGCACCAGACCGCCCAAGGCGTAAAGCGAGAACAATCGCCATGCTCGCGTCGGGTTCTCGTTCACGCGCACGGCGAGTAGCACCATGCCCAGCGACAGGAGGCCAAGAGCCAACAGTCTGGCCCTGGTCGCTGTAAGGCGAACGAACAACTTGGTAAGTGTTAGTAGCATTTCGACACGCACCCCACTAGTGCCGCCTCGAGACAAGATAGCGAAACACGCTCTCGAGATCATCATCGAGTGGGACGACCTCACGAAGATCGAGATTGTGGTCCTGGCACACACGAGCAATGAGCCGGCGAAACACCGGGGCATTGACGACGTCGGCAATCACGCTGTCACCGGCGAGCGATACGGCGGTCAACGAGTCGGAACGCATCAACTCCGATGCGAGAAGACGAGCGTCGTCGGACTCGATAAGAACCCGTAGAGGTCTATCGTCCATGAGCGCTCGAATCTGCGTGTACTCACCCTCGGCGGCGAGACGTCCCTCGGCGATGAGAATGATCCGCGAGCCGAACCGTTCGATCTCTTCGAGCACATGGCTCGTGACGATCACACTGCGCCCGTTCGTCCCGAGTTCGGTGAACAGCTCGATCATTCGCGCCCTCTGACGGGGATCGAGCCCGTTGAGTGGCTCATCGAGCACCAGCAGCCGCGGTCCGTGGACGATGGCCGCTGCGACCTTTGCCCTCTGACGCATACCCTTCGAGTAGCTGCCGATGGGTCGCTTGTCGTCGGGGTCGAGCTCGACTTTTCGGACTGCATCGACAGCCGCCTGCTTGGGATTTGCGACATCGCTGAGCTGTGCGGCGAGCGTGACGAACTGCAGGCAGGTGATCGGCTCGATGACCGTTTCCTGCTGCGGAACGAGCCCGAGCTCTCTATAGATCCCCGGATTCGCACGAGGGTCCTGGCCATAGACCCGGACCATGCCCGTGGAAGGCTTCGTAAGTCCACATAGCAGCCGCATCACCGTCGATTTTCCTGCACCGTTCGGACCGAGAATCGACGTGACACCGGAGCCGATGGTGAACGACACGTCGGACACGGCAACCACTGGACCGAACCATTTCGACACTTGTTCGAAGACCACTGCGGTATCGTCGCCGGCGACGGGCGCTGTGTTCGTTGTCGAGTTCATCGGGTGACCTCAAGGCGACGGTAGGCCAGGACCAAGATGGCGAGACAGAGTGCGATCGTCGCCCCCATCGCTGCGAACACGACCACGGTCGACGCTTCCGTTACGGGACTCTCGCCGAATATTCGAACCACGACATCGAACGGACCGGTCACGATGCTGATGATTCCTGCGCTGTGCTGACGAAAACCCGACGGGTTGTCGCCGAGGATGCCGCCGATCGCCTGAGTCATGATCGAAAGCAGCACGAATCCCGCTGATGCGAAACCCTTGCGGCTCGTGAACGAGGCGATGGCCAGGGCAAGCGAGCCGTAGAAGAGCGACATGATGCTGCCGGAGAGGAGAAT
>JANOWU010000238.1:0-9743 GCA_031418035.1 Acidimicrobiia bacterium | reverse complement strand
CTGGCCACCGCCGACGGTGCAGGAGCTCGGATTCTCAAGGACACCGGCCTCGTCACGCAACTGCTCACGGAGGAGCGTCTTCGTAAGTTGCCCGGTCATCACGCGATCGGCCACACCCGATACTCGACCACCGGCTCGTCGGTGGTACGCAACGCCCAGCCGTTTCTCGTCGAAACCAAACACGGACCGCTCGGCATGGTGCACAACGGCAATCTGGTGAATGCGGCCGAGCTTCGTGATGACCTGTTGGCTCGCGGGTTCCCGCTGGCCGCGACGTCTGACAGCGAAGTGATGCTGTTGATGCTGGCGAGTGCGGGAGGCTCGACATGGGAGGAGCGCATCGAGCGCACCATGCCGGCGTGGAAAGGCGCATACTCGTTGGTCATCTTGGTGTCGGATCGCATCCTTGCGGTGCGAGATCCGTGGGGCTTTCGGCCGCTGTCCATCGGTCGGCTGCCCGAAGGCGGCTGGGCGGCGGCGTCGGAGACATGTGCACTCGCGACGCTGGGTTGCACGGAGATCCGCGAGGTCGAGCCGGGGGAGATCGTGACGCTTTCGGGCGACACGATGGTTGGGCAGAACTCGCTCTTCAGTCCGCCGGTCAGCGCCCGGTGCACGTTCGAGCACGTGTACTTTTCTCGCCCCGACAGCGTGTGGGACGGCACGAGTGTGCACCATGTTCGTCAGCGTCTCGGTGAGCTACTGGCCGAGGAATCACCGGTCGACGCCGATGTGGTCGTGCCCGTGCCCGACTCGTCGATCCCGGCGGCGATTGGGTACTCACAGCGCTCCGGGATTCCCTTCAACGACGGGTTCATAAAGAATCGTTACATCGGTCGAACGTTCATCGAACCGACGCAGGCGATGCGAGAGCACGGTGTTGCGATGAAGTTCAATGTGCTTCGGGAGAATCTGGTCGGACGCCGTGTGGTCATGATCGACGACTCGATCGTGCGAGGAACCACCGCCGGTCCGCTGGTGCGGATGCTGCGAGAGGCTGGGGCGACCGAGGTACACGTCCGAGTCACGTGCCCCCCGATCCAGAACCCGTGTCACATGGGGCTTGATATGGGCACGTATGAAGAGCTCATCTCGTATCGGATGAACGTCGAAGAGTTGCGCAGCCACATCGGCGCCGACTCGCTGTCGTTCCTTTCGTTGCCCTCGATGATGAAGGCGATCGGTCGTACGGATGGCTATTGCAATGCCTGCTTCACGGGTGACTATCCCGTGGCGGTTCCGGTGAGCATCGGACGATCGAAGCAGCTGTTCGAGGGAGTACTCCGATGAGTACTCCGATGACTGCGAGGACGTCGCTCAACGTGTTGGTGCTCGGCAGCGGAGGCCGTGAGCACGCGATTGCCTGGGCCGTAGCGAAGTCTCGGCGCTGTGGCGACCTGGTCGTTGCCCCCGGAAACGGTGGGACTCCCGGACGCCGCGCCGCCGTTGTCGTCGATGACCCGGCGCAGGTCGTGGCCCTTGCCAAGGAGTTGCAGTCTGACCTGGTCATCATCGGTCCCGACTCCGCCATTGCAGCGGGTGTGGCCGACGCCTTGGAGTCGGCGGGCATCGCGGTGTTCGGTGCGTCGAGGGCCGCAGGCGAACTCGAGTGGTCGAAAACGGCGTCGAAAGCGTTCTGCGAGCGACACGGGATTCCGGTTGCGAAGAGTCGATCCTTTCGCGCCGCTGAGGTAGACGACGCAATTGCCTACGTGAAGAACGCCGGGCAGGCGATGGTGGTGAAGGCGGACGGCCTGGCCGCGGGCAAGGGCGTCGTCGTCGCAAGCACCGTCGATGAGTCGATCGACGCGATACGGGCGGCACTTGTCGATGCAGCCTTCGGTGATGCGGGCTCGTCGGTTCTCATCGAGGAGCGTCTGTTCGGCGAAGAGATATCGCTGCTTGCCTTCTGCGATGGCACTCGTGCCGTCGCCATGCCTCCGGCTCAGGATCACAAGCGAGTTGGCGAAGGCGATCGGGGGCCCAACACCGGCGGGATGGGAGCCTACGCACCCGCTCCGGTTTGCCCACCGGCACTGGCCGCGTCCCTCACCGCGGAGTTTCTGCAACCCGCCATCGACGGGTGCGCTGCTGAAGGACGCCCGCTGCGTGGCGTTCTCTATGCGGGCTTGATCCTCACCGCGACCGGTCCGAAGCTGTTGGAGTACAACTGTCGCTTCGGCGACCCCGAAACACAGGCGATCCTTCCGCTGCTCGACGCGGACTTCCTCGACATCGTCGAGGACTGCGCCCTGGGGAGGCTCGACCCCGCACTCGTGCGCTGGCATGACCAAACGGCGTGCACCGTGGTGCTGGCGTCGGAGGGCTACCCCGGATCGCCACGCGATGACGTCTCACTGCGAATCGACGGAACCGAGGACGACCTCCTGTTCCATGCCGGCACGGAACGAGCTGCGGACGGCGCGCTTCGCACCAGCGGCGGCCGAGTTGTTTCAGCTACGGGAATCGGAGCCGACGTCGCCGCTGCTCGTATGCGTGCCTATGAACTTGCGGGGCGGGTGAACTTCGCCGGCTCCCATATGCGTCGTGACATCGGATGGCGAGCCATCGCCCGTTCGACCGGAGGCTATGCGGCCTCGGGCGTCGACATCGACGAAGGGAACCGGGCCGTCGACCTGCTCAAGTCCTCGGTCGCCAAGACCCAGGGCGCGTCCGTGCTCGCCGGTGTCGGCGGCTTTGGTGGGGTCTTCGACATCTCGGCCCTGAAGGGAATGGATCATCCGGTGCTCGTCGCTTCGACCGATGGAGTCGGTACCAAGGTCGCACTCGCGGCCCAAGCCGGTCGACTTCGCGGCGTGGGCATGGACTTGGTGAACCATTGCATCAACGACGTGCTCGTACAGAATGCGAAACCACTCTTCTTCCTGGACTACATCGCATCGTCGAAGATCATTGCCGAGCAGGTTGCTGACATCGTCGCCGGAATGAGCCAGGCGTGTGTCGAGAACGGACTGTCCCTCCTCGGTGGCGAGACCGCCGAAATGCCCGGGGTGTATCACGACGGGCATGTGGATGTAGCGGGCACGCTCGTAGGTATCGCCGAGCGGTCGCGACTCCTTCCGCGTCCGACGATTGCGGCCGGCGACCTCCTGCTCGCGATCGCATCGAGTGGCCCGCACACGAGCGGCTACTCGCTGCTCCGACGGATCTTTGCGGCACTTCCGCTCGACACGATGCCCGAACCGCTCGACGTGTCGTTGGGCGACGCCCTTCTGGAACCGCACCGAAGCTATCTGCCGCTCCTTCGCGATCTCCTGGACGGGCCCTCGTTCAGCACCGTCAAAGCCCTGGTGCACATCACCGGTGGGGGACTTCTCGAGAACATTCCCCGAGTTCTCCCCGACGGCGTGGGTGTCGACATCTCCATCGGGTCGTGGCCCGTACCACCGCTGTTCCGCCTCATCCGTGACGTAAGCGGACTCGCGACCGACGAACTGCATCGAACCCTCAACATGGGTATCGGAATGATTGTCATATGTGCACCTACAGACCTGTCGACCGTTCAGGCTGCCATCAATGAAGAGACGTGGGTCGTCGGCTCGGTCGTCGAGAACCATCCGGGCACGGTCGTCCTGAGATGACGCTTCGACTTGCCGTCCTCGCATCGGGTTCGGGTTCGAACCTGCAGGCCATTCTCGACGCATGCGCGTGCCGACGCATCGACGCCGAGGTCGTGGCGGTGGTTTCGGATCGGCCCGGGGCGCGGGCGCTGGAGAGGGCAACGACGGCCGGTGTCGGACTTGTGCAGTGTCTCGCCCGATCGGACGGTCAGGATCGACGTGAATGGGATCGCGGACTTGCCGATGTCGTCGCCACCGCCTCGCCCGACTGGGTTGTCCTTGCCGGTTTCATGCGGGTGCTTTCGTCCGCGTTCCTCGACCGGTTCGCGAACCGAGTGGTGAATCTGCACCCGGCGCTCCCCGGCGAGCTTCCCGGCACGAGAGCGATCGAACGGGCCTTCACGGAGTTTCAAGGTGGCCACCGAACCCGGACGGGCGTCATGGTGCATCTCGTTCCCGACGAAGGCGTCGACAACGGTCCGGTGCTTGCCGCTCGTGAAGTACCGATGTTCGCCGACGACACCATCGACACGCTCGCCGCGCGAATGCACGAAAACGAACACCAGCTACTTGTCGAAACACTCGCCCGCCTGACCGAGGAGGTTCCCGCATGAATATCGCCGAGAATTCGAACGCCGATTGGAACAGTACGCGAACAGATAATCCGAACGGCGACCTGTTCGATCGGTTTACGGCGCTGACCTTCGACGACGTCGTCGTCGTTCCCGGTTACAGCGAGGTACTCCCGGCCGACGTCGACACCACGGTCACCCTGGCGCGCGACATCACCCTTCGAGTACCCGTCATATCTGCGGCGATGGATCGTGTCACGGAGTCACGAATGGCCGTAGCGCTGGCTCGCGAAGGGGGAATCGGCGTCATCCACCGAAACCTCGACCCGGACGAACAGGCGGCCGAGGTCCGCAGGGTGAAGCGCAGCCAATCCGGGATGATCACCGACCCCGTGACGGTCGGACCCGATGCCACGGTCGGCGAAGCCGATGCGCTCATGGCTCGCTTTCGCTTCAGCGGCGTGCCCGTCGTCGATCCGAACGGTCGCCTCATCGGCATCATCACGAATCGGGATATCCGGTTCATGGAACCCGGCGACGAGCACCGACGCGTCACTGACTTCATGACGTCGCAAGGTCTGGTGACGGCGTCGACGGGAACGACGTTGGAAGAGGCGAAGGCGTTGCTACGCAAGCACCGCATCGAAAAGCTTCCGTTGGTCGACGACCGGGGACATCTCACCGGCCTCATCACAGTGAAGGACCTTTCGAAGCACCGTGACCATCCCAACGCGTCGCTCGACGCGCACGGTCGTCTCCGTGTCGCTGCAGCCGTGGGCGTCGGTCACGATGTGGAGAAGCGCGTCGATGCGCTCTTCGACGTCGGCGTTGATGCTGTTGCCATCGACACGGCTCACGGCCACTCGAAGGGCGTCATCGATACCATCGCGATGATCCGGTCGGGTTGGCCGACGCTGGCTATTCTCGCCGGCAACGTCGTGACCGCCGATGGCGTCGCAGCGTTGGCTCGGGCGGGTGCCGACGCGATCAAGGTCGGCGTGGGCGCGGGTTCGATCTGTACGACCCGCGTCGTGGCCGGTGCAGGTATGCCGCAACTCTCCGCCATTCATGAAGCATCCGTCGCGGCTCGTCGGCTCGGGGTTCCGATCATCGGTGACGGCGGCATCACGTACTCCGGCGACCTCGTCAAGGCCATCGCCGCTGGCGCGTCGTTGGTGATGCTCGGGAGTGTGTTGGCCGGAACCGACGAGGCACCCGGCGAATTCGAGTTGTACGAGGGACGCCGGTTCAAGAGCTATCGCGGCATGGGCAGCCTCGGTGCGCTCTCGGGTCGTGCCGCGGACCGCTACGCCAGTTCGCAGGGGCGAGGCGAGACCGACACCGGCAAACTCGTTCCCGAAGGGGTGGAGGGTCGCGTTCCCTACGCCGGATCGCTGCACGATGTCATGCATCAACTCGTCGGTGGACTCCGCGCCGGTATGGGGTATGCGGGAGCGGCGTCGCTACGCGAACTGCAACAGGCACGCCTGATGCGGGTGACCGCCGCGGGTCGCGCGGAAAGTCACCCGCACGATGTGCAGATCACGAAGGAAGCACCGAACTACAGTCGCAGCTCATCGTGAGCGGAGAACAGCCGCTCGTTGGGGTGTTGATGGGTTCGGCGTCGGACTGGGCGGTCATGTCGCATGCCGCCGAAGTCCTCACAGAGTTGGGTATCCCTCATGAGACGCATGTCGTAAGTGCGCATAGGATGCCGCGCGAGATGGCGGACTATGCCGAGAGTGCCGCAGGTCGGGGCTTGCGGGCGATCATCGCGGGAGCAGGCGGCGCGGCACACCTCCCTGGCATGCTCGCCGCACATACCCTTGTTCCCGTGCTCGGTGTTCCCGTGCCGTCCACGGTCCTTCAGGGCATGGACTCGCTGTTGTCGATCGTGCAAATGCCGGCCGGTGTCCCCGTGGCCACGTTTGCGGTCGGGAAGCCCGGCGCAATCAACGCGGCGCTGTTTGCCGGTGCGCTGCTGCACGATGCCGAAGTGACGGCGCGGCTCGCGGCACGGCGCAGCGCAACCCACGACGCTGCTGCGAACTCACAACTTCCACAACTTCCATGACGACGCTCGGCGTACTCGGCGGCGGACAGCTGGGCCGCATGCTCGCCCTCGATGCGAAGTGTCACGGCATTCGCGTGGTGGTGCGCACCGACGAGGCACCGGGGGGACCCGCTGAGCAGGTGGCCGACGCCGCGTATCTCGGAGCCTATGGCGACGACGACATGAACCGTGCCTTCGCCCGTGAGTGCGATGCCATCACGTCGGAGTTCGAGAACCTACCGCCCACACTCCTGCAACGACTGGCCGAATACGCCCCCGTTCGTCCCGGAGCGGATTCACTGGCGATCTGTCAGAACCGGCGTCGGGAGAAGGAGTTCCTGGCGGAGCACGGGATTCCGCATGCGCCCTTTTCCATCGTGACGACGATGGCTGAGTTGGGGCTGGCCCTCGACCGGTTCGGCAACGACGCGATCCTGAAAACGGCCGCCTTCGGTTACGACGGGAAGGGGCAGACCCGCTTTCGGCCGGACTCCGGCAATCACGGCGATCTCGGTCAGGTCGGTCCTGTTGAGGTCGATCTCGTACGGGTCGATCAGGAGTGCGTGCTGGAGAGCGTCGTGCCATTCGTACGTGAACTTAGTGTTGTCGGCGTGCGTACGCTCGATGGCACGTGGTGTCCGTTTCCTGTTGGTGAAAACGTCCATGTGCACGGGATCTTGGACCACACGATTGCGCCGGCTCGCGTTGGTCGATCGGTGAGCCACAGGGCTCAGGAGCTGGCGGGACGAATCGCGGCGGACCTCGGCCACGTGGGAACGATCGGTGTCGAGTTCTTTCTACTTGCCGATGACACGCTCGTCGTCAACGAAATGGCGCCCCGTCCCCACAACTCGGGACATCACACGATCGAAGCCTGCGTCACGTCGCAATTCGGGCAGCAGTGGCGTTCTGCGTTGGGTCAGGCTCCCGGCGACCCAACGCAGCACACGCCGGCCGTGATGTTGAATCTGCTCGGTGATTTGTGGGCCGACGGGGAGCCCGATTGGTCCCAGCTCGACGCTTCGGCGCACCTGCATCTCTATGGCAAGGCCGAAGCTCGGGTCGGGCGGAAGATGGGCCACCTCACGGTTTTGGGTGACGACGTGGGGTTCGCGTTGGAGCAACGTCGGCGATGTGTTGCGGGTTCAGGCGAGTAGCCGCGGGTCAGACGAGCATCCAGATCGCGAAGAGCGGGTTGCGTCCGGCGCGCATGGCATGAACGATGCCGGGTGGATTGTGGACGAAACCACCGATCCCGGGCTGTTGCCACGGTTCTTCGACGTGTCGCCACTGGCCGTCGGAGAGAACGAGGTACACCTCCTCCGGAGGGTGCGAATGGTTTGTGTACGTAGTATCGGGAGCCATAAGCGTCGCTCCGATGGTCACGTGACGTGACTCGAGAAGACCACCGCTCCCGACCACGACGCCATTCGCATGGCGATCGGCGAAGTCAGGAACCACACCGTGGAGGCCCGTGCGGTGCATCCACGGGATATAGGGGGTGAGCGTCTTGAAGGTCTCTGCCACGGCGATGAGGTCCGGTGCCCCAGTTCGGGCGACAATCCGTGCGGCCTCGTCGACATAGGAGCAGGCGGGGAGTACCCCTGCGGGTAGTGCCCCTGCGGGGAGTGTCTCTGCGGTGTGGGTACCCGCCGACCGCTGCTTGTCGGGTGTCTCGGCATTGAGCACGTCGAACACGCGGGCACAGTGAGCGCCGGCAACCGACGACGGGTCGAGTCGCAAGGTGAGCGACGCCGCCAGTGCATGGAGGAAGGAAGTCAGCAGGGTCTGACCGGTCTCGGTTGCGTCGCTTTCGCCGGCTGTGGGGCGGTACTCCATGGATCCGATCCTGTCACCTTTGGGGGCTCGTGTCTCGTTGGCGTGGCGCAGCGCTGTGCAGTACGGTCCTGGTTATCCCACAAAGGAGCGACGCTATGTCTACGTATGAAAGTATCGAGGTTTCGGTCACCGATCCGGTCTGCGTGATTCGGCTCAATCGCCCCGACAAGCTCAATGCGTTGACCTATTCGATGTTGGGCGAGATTCGTCGCGCGGTCGACGCTGCGGTCGCCGATCAGTCGGTGGTCGGCATCGTGATCACGGGCAATGGACGGGGTTTCTGCTCGGGCCTCGACGCCGACGTCCTGAAGGCAACGACGGCCGCGGGCAGTTCGCGTCGCAGCGAGCCCAGTCCCGATGAGCTTCCCGGCATGTTCTCCTACCTCCTGCGGGTGCCCAAACCCGTTGTGGCGGCGGTGAACGGAGTGGCCGCCGGCGGTGGCATGGTTCTGGCCCTTATGGCCGACGTCCGATTCGCCGGACCCGGGGCGGCCTTCACGACCGTGTTCTCCAAGCGGGGTCTCACTGCCGAGCACGGGTTGAGTTGGATCATGCCTCGAATGGTCGGACCCGGCAATGCGCTCGATCTGCTGTGGACGTCGCGCAAGATCGACGCCGCCGAAGCGTACCGGATCGGAATGGTTGAGTACGTTTCGGACAGTGCGGACCCCGTCGACGAAGCGAGCGCCTACGTGCGGACGCTCGCTGAAACGGTTTCGCCGGCCAGCATCGCCGACGCGAAAGCCATGGTGTATCGACACGTCGGCATGGGGTACGCCGAGGCGCTGCCCGAGATCGACGTGGCGACGTGGGCCGCACTGGACCGACCGGATTCCACGGAAGGGGCGATGTCGTTGATCGAGCGGCGAGCCCCGAGATTCCCGCGCCTCTGACGTCGCCGTGGCCCGTGGCTAACTCTGGTCCGATTCGGGACCTCCTCGCCTCCGTCGCAGAATATCTGCGCGCTTATGAACCGCTACCGGAGTTCGGGGCGGCGTTCGATGCTGCTGTTCGTGACGCTGCTATGCGCGTTCCCCAGGATGCAGGCGCCGGCGTGGACATCCCCGCCGCGTCGTTCGGCACGAGTGAGGATGCGCTGCGCCTCTCGTTCCTTCGCTCGTTCGAGGCAGCGAAGGGAGTATTGACGTGGCGACAGAACCGGACGTATTCCGACACGGAGTTTCTGAAACGGTATGCGTACACAGAACTGCTCGGCTCCTCCGGGTTGGTGGTCTGCGATTCGCGGTCAGCAGGACTGCTCGTTCTCGCGCCCGATACCTTCTACCCGCCGCATGCGCACCCAGCCGAGGAGATCTACCACGTGATCTCGGGCGCAAGCGAGTGGCAGCAGGGTGATCGGCCCGCCGTCGTGCGTGAGCCCGGGGCGCGAGTGCATCACGCCAGTGCCGAGCCGCACAGCATGCGCACCGGTGCCGAAGCGCTCCTCGCCCTCTATCTTTGGCGAGGCGACCTTCATTCGCCGGCCCGCTTCGTTGCCTCTCGCTGATCACGCCGGGCTCGTCTCGAGCCACGTTTCCGCGGAGACGCGCTGGTTTGTGGTTGGTTACGTTTCCGCGGAGATGCGCTGGTTGGTCTCGAGCCACGTTACCGCGGAGACGCACTGTGTTGCGATGCCACCTTTCCGCGGAGACACGCTGGATTGTGGTGTGTCACATATCCGCGGAGAAACGATGTTTT
>JANOWU010000237.1:0-18673 GCA_031418035.1 Acidimicrobiia bacterium | reverse complement strand
GGCGCGGACCAGCGTTGCCTCATTGGCGACGCTCATGACGGCGCGCCCCTGACTCAGTCGGGTGAAGCGCCCCGTGCGGAAAATCGCTCGCGCTCGCGCTCCCACGGATTCCAGAAGCAACTCGAGCTCGGTGTTCAAGAGCTCGACCGTCACGTCGGCGGGTGAGATCGATGGGCCTGGGGCAGGGTTCGTGTTGGGATTTGCATTCGCCCCGGCTGCGGTCGCCGAGGCTGGGGTCGCCGATTGCGCACCGGGCCCTGAGCCCAAGCGAGGTCTCGGTTCACCGCTGGGCGAGCGGGTGCCGGCCAGCTGGGCGCGGGCCGCATCCGCCACGCCCGCCTTCCTCATGGGTGGTGCGGCATTGGGGTCGACCCCGCTGCTTGGGCGCAGCGTCGGCAGGACGCGCGCCGGAGTTGGAGGCGGCGTCGACGCTACGGGAGGCGCAGCCGCTGGCGGGGAATCCGCAGGTGGCGGAAAGTCCGCACGCGGTGGCGCGGATGGCGCAGGCATATCGGGCGTCGGTGACGAAGCTGGCGCCGATACGGGTGGCGCGGCCGGGGCGGGGGCCGGTGCTGGGGCCACCGGTGCCGGGGCGGGAGCGGCAACCGCGGTTGTCGGCGTTGGCGCCACGCCAGGATTCGCTTCGAGTGCTTCGACGCGTTGTTGCAACGCGGCGAGGGTGGCGTCGAGGTCCGGCCGTACGAGTCGCAGCAGCGCGACCTCGAGCACGACGCGCGGTTCCACTGCGTCGCGCATCGACACGAGGGCTTCGCCCATCGTCTCGAGACTGCGAGTTGCCGCGGCCGGCCCGAGGCGAGACACGAGACCGGGATCGGCCGACGCGGGGCGTCCCATGTGGACGAGAAACACGTTGCGGAACACCTCGATGAGGTCTCGGGCAAGTTGACGCGGATCGCGGCCCCGCTCCATTGCTCGATCTACTCCCAACAGCACCGCAGCGGAGTCACGTGCGCCTATCGCATCCGCGAGCTCGCTGGCGTCGAAGGCATCATCCATGCCGCCGGCCGCCGATGCCTGGTCGAGCGCGGAGAGCGCATCGCGCGCTGACCCGTTGCCACGACGCGCGACCGCCTCGAGGGTTTCGTCGGGAAGGTTGAGCTCGGCGTCGTGCGCGACCTTGCGGACGAGCTCGAGAAGCACCGGGTAGGAGAAGAGCCGAAACTCGAACGACTGGGTACGGCTTCGAATGGTCGGCAGGACCTTCTGCGGGTCCGTGGTGGCGAGCACGAACACCACGTGATCGGGTGGTTCCTCCAACGTTTTCAGCAGGGCGTTCGATGCTGCCGTCGAAAGCATGTGAACCTCGTCGACGATGTACACCTTGCGTCGGCCCGCGGTTCCCAACGACGCTCGCGAGACCAACTCGCGCATCGCGTCGACCCCGTTGTTCGACGCCGCGTCGAGCTCGATCACGTCCATCGACGCACCCGACGCGACGAGGAGGCACGACTCACATTCGCAACACGGTTCGCCGTCTTGCAGGTTCGTGCAGTTCAACGCCTTTGCAAGGATGCGGGCGCTCGTGGTCTTTCCGCAGCCGCGTGGACCGGAGAACAAGTACGCATGAGCCACGCGGTCGTGAACTACCGCGTTTCGCAACGTGGCACTCACGTGGTCCTGCCCGGCGACGTCGGCGAAACGCTGCGGGCGGTACCGGCGATAGAGCGACTGATAGTTCACGACGCTGATGCTACCGGGGCTCTCTGACACTCTCACCCGACCACCGGCTCGCCACGCGCTCGGGCTCGGGCTCGGCCCCATTGAAACGTGCGCCGCTCGGCGTGACTGGCCAGACTACCTGCGGCACAAGAGATTTCCCACTGAGAGCTGCTGCCTTCCGGCCCTGACTCGGTTCGAGGGTTCCCTTTGCGCAGGGCCCGACCAGCCACGCCCAGCGGCGCACCGACCAAACCACAACGTGAGTTGCTTCTGTTCTTTCTCTCGGCTCGACGACGATTCCACCGAAGTCGTGCTTCACCGAGACTCCAGAGAGGCTAGCGTGGTTCTTCGATGTTTTGGGAACCGCCTCGTGCGGGGACCGAACTAGGAGGAGTACGAAAGCGGCCGAACCGGCACGCTTGGAAAGCGTGTGTAGGGCAACCTACCGTGGGTTCGAATCCCACCTCCTCCGCCAATCTTTCGTGCCCGACTTTGCTTACGCGGGCGTTCTCGTGCACTTCAGACCAGCGTTGGGCACCAGGTCAGGTCCTTCTCAACGTATCCGGGTCTTGCCAGAAGAGATCTTGTTCCAGCATGATTGCCCACATTGTGTCTAGAAGGCGAGGATCATGTTCTGTCGCTTCGTATTGAGCCAATACATCTTTGGCTCGAAGGTGCGGTCCGTACTCGTTGAAAATTTTGAAACACTCGACGAAGTTCGCGAAAGAGGAGTTCATAAAGAAGAGCCCCGGATACCCTTCACCTCCCCAGTGGTTGAGTTCGCTGTTTTCAAGATCGACCAGATACGCTCCGCCAACGTCGGACTTCAGAAAACTGCAATGGTAACGTCCCTCGAACGTAACAATCGTTGGTGCGCATTGGGATAAACATGGTTTGCCAAGATGGAATTGGAAGTTCGAACAGCAGAGGTACCGACATAAGTTGTCTTGGTCCTTTCGAACGGGTTGACACCGGCTCGAGTTAGAAGGTTGATTGCGGCCCGTACTTGTGCAAACGACCTTATTCGAACTGCGTGTCGATCGAATCGCACTGTTCGGCGCAATGGACATCGCCAAAGTACCCTAAGGGCGCGAGTCGCCGACCAGTGAAAGCACGTGCCTCTGTGTCCGTCTTGGATCAAGGTTCGTTCTCGCAAAGCTTGGCCCAACGTCGGCGTGCGAGATCTGGGTAGGTAATGGTGCACAAAGTGCCACGGCCGGAACTATGAGTTCGGACTCCATCAGGTCTTCGGTGGACGCGGCGCGGAGAGGATTCCTTCAGCTTGGGATTGAATGGACTTCGCCGCCGACCGGGGAAGCAAGTCGCCGCAAAGGGCTGCGTTGATCGTGGCCCAACCGGCGTCTTCGAGCCTCGGAAAGTTCTGCAGCGACGGGTAGGTGATCATCGATTCCGCGATCGTCGACCTGGTGATGGCGAGCCGTCGGCCATCGATGTTGTTGACCGGCTCTACGGCCGCCAGAGCGTCGATATGCGCGCACATATTTCCGCCAGTTGCATCGAGTCGTTGCGCATCGGCGCCAATGAGTTGTTCCAGGAGCGCGCGGGCACTGGGAAGGTCACCGCAAGTCGTGGGGATCGCCCATGCATGACAGCCGGAGTAGCTGACATGGCGGGCACGACCGGCGAGATAGCGGTGGGGTTCGAGCAGAGACGCAAGTGAAGACTCGGCGATTGGCGCCCAGGCGCCCGGCCAGCCAGCCGCCGCGTCGAGTCGCCCATCGAGCAGTGCCCGATCAACGTCGTCATAGTGCCATGTGAGCAGGTCCGCTGGAGCCCGCGAGGCCAGCTGGCAGAGGATCTCGATGCTTTCTTCGGCTTCGGGACTGTCCATACACGGATTGCCCTCTCCGTCGAACAACCGCCCGCCCATGCCCACGACGAGCTCGAAGAAGGTACCGAACAATCCGGACTCTCGGCCGGGAAAACCGAATACCACGTCACTTTCGGCCAAAGCCCGCCATGTTTCGGGGACGTCATGAACCCGGTCGGATCGGACCCACAGGATGCGGACGTCGATGAGACGAGGCAGGCAACGCAGTTGGCCCTCGTAACGGCAAAGTTCAACGGAGAGAGGGGCCAGCGCAGCAACTGCATCGGGGGTAACAATCGTGTCGAGTGGGTAGAGCCACTCTGCTTGCGAAGGTGCGTACTTGGAGTGTGTCGCAATAAGGTCGAGCCGTTCTCCTGCGCCGAGCAACTCGGCGACGTGCCGGTTCAGGGTCGGGTGGTCCTCGTGGATAATTACCTCCACCTGATCTGGATCGAACAGGGCATAGAGGTGGTCGTACATAGGCCCCTTGACGACTGCGACTTGCAATGTCACCGCTCGTCTCGGGTTTCGTCGATGTCGATGGCAATCACACTGGCGTACTCATCGAGGAGATGCTCCGGCACGTTGATCGTAATCTCGCCCTCGGGATCTTGCTCGAGTTGGGCCATAACACCGGTTCGCTTCTCGAAGGCCAACGGGGTCGAGCTACCAAGGAGCATCACCCTACTGATGCGGCGAATCGGTAGGCCGCGAACGGTGACCGTTTCGTATGGCCGCATCAGCAGGAACACAAAGATCCGGTTGCCCCGGCGCGTTGATGGTCCGTAGAACTGCCACGGTTCGAGCCCAACCTCCGTGCCGTAAATTGCTTCCCCGTGGGACTGCAGCCACTCGCCGAGCGCATCGAGACGCACTTCGTGCTCGGGAGGCAACGACCCGTCGCCGCGTGGGCTGACGTTGAGGAGCAAGTTCCCTCCGCGTCCTGATGTCTCGCAGAGGGCGTGGACGATCGCTCTCGGGGACTTGTAATGCGTGTCGTCGGGATTCCAGCCCCAGCTCTCATTCATCGTGAGACACGACTCCCACCGTGTCGAGGGCGGTGTTGCGGGAATGAACTGCTCCGGTGTGTCGAAATCCCCGTTGTCCGGCAGACGGTTGTTGATGAGAATGCCAGGTTGTCGGGTCCGTAAAAGAGCCGCGATCTCTGCTGGTCGCCACCATTGCGCCGGACGCTCCCATGCCCCGTCGAACCACATGACATCGATGGGACCGTATCCCGTCATCAACTCGTCAAGTTGACCCATGAGGTAGGCACGGAAACGGTCGGCCTGCTCGTCGGTCGGCAGCGGTGGAGACTTCCCAAGAATGTACGGTTTGAACTCTTCGCGAAAGGCCGGATAGTCGACGTGGTGCCAGTCCGACAACGAGTAGTACAGGCCGATACGAAGGCCCTCGGCGCGGAACGCATCAACGCTTTCACGAACCAGGTCGCGTCCGCACGGCGTGTTCATGACGTTGTGATCACTCAGCTTGGTGTCGAACATCGAGAAGCCGCTGTGATGACGCGTCGTGACCACGGCGTACCGCATCCCAGCAGCCTTGGCCCGCCGCGCAATCGCGACGGGGTCCCATGCATCTGGATGAAACGTTGCGGCCAGCGCGTGGTACTCATCGACACCGACCTTCTGGCAATAGGGGAGGCTGAACACGCCACCTACCAACGGCCACGACACCTCCCATCCGCGTTGCGAGGCATGGTCCCAGTGGACAAACATGCCGAGTCTCGCTTCGTCGAACCAGTGGGTGTTCACGTTCACTCCTCTTGTCTGGACGGCCTGTGATAGGGAACGGTGAGCGGTTTCTCCGCCCTCAGTCGACAAGGCGGACACCAGAGATTCCGCCGTCGAGCAAGAAATCCGCGCCAGTCGTGAATGTCGTATCTGCTGCGAGGTACACAACGGCCGCGGCCACTTCGTCGCAGGTGACGAGCCGGCCAAGCGGTTGTCGCCGACGCAATTTGTCCAACGCCGCACCAGGATCGGATGATTCAGCGACGAGGCGCTCAACCCACGGACTCGACACGGTTCCCGGCGACACGCAATTGACGCGAATCGCGAATGCAACTTCGTCTGCAGCCAGCGCTCTGGTCAGCGCCAAGACGGCACCCTTGGATGCGGAATATACGGCTCGTTGCGCCAGCCCGACAGTCGCAGCAATGGAGCAGGTGTTTACGATCACCCCCTTGCAGACGCTTCGCATGCCCGGCAAAACGGCTCGACACATGTTGGCAATACCGAACACGTTCACCGCAAACACGCGATTCCAGTCGTCCGACGTCGCCGTCACGACATCGCCTACGGCACCGACTCCGGCGTTGTTGCACAACACATCGATCCGCCCATGACGTGCGATGACCCGCTTGACGGCATCAACGCACGCCACGGGATCAGTGACGTCGAACCCGTCAGCGAGATCAAGGCCGACGACTGTGTCGCCGAGTTCGCCGAAATGCGTTGCGATCGCCGTGCCGATTCCGCCCGCCGAGCCGGTCACCATCACGATACGGTTCGCCACCGGCCACACTCCTCGCTGTTGTTGGCAAGAAATTCCCACTTGCACTTGCCGAACCTAATGCAGCATGCTGGTCTACGTCCAGCCTATTGGTCATCAGGGGGAGCATATGAAACGTTCACTTTCGTATCAGTCGACGCAGCGACGCCACCAGGGGAGAAGGTGGCGGAACCCTCTCGTAGCGGCGGTGGTCACAACTCTTGCGTCCGCTGGACTCGCGGTCAGTCCCGTCTACGCCGCAACGAAGACCGCGAAAGCGAGCGCATCATCGAACCTTGCTTGCGTAGGGTCAGGGAACGGTAAGGGAAAGAAGATTGTGATCGGGTCTATCCAGACCGATGCCTCGTCCTCAGCGGCGTTCCCTGAGGTAACCGAGGGAATGAAAGCCTGCTTCGATGCCATCAATGCGACCGGTGGGATCAAAGGTCGGCCGATCGAATATCGTCGGTGTAACGACAATGCTGATGCTGTCGTGGGCGAAAAATGTGCTCGCGACCTGATCGACGCAAAGGCGATCGCCGTACTCGGTGGGATCTGTTTCTCGTGTTTCTCGGCGCCGGTAGTCGATGTGTTGGACAAAGGCGGGGTGCCCTACGTTGGCGGCCTCCCCGTTCTACCCAACGAGTACAAACAGACCAACTTCTTGGCCATTACGAATGCCGGAGGAAGCGCCGCTCTCTATACCAACGCGGCCTACATCATCGGGACAGCCAAGAAAAAGAAGATCGCGGCAAGTGTGGTCGAAGTGTACGCAGGAGTCGGCGAGCCCGACCTCACGCTCGAAGCCCGAATAAAGAAGCTGGGCGGCACGTTCGTTGCTCGCATTGGCTTCGATCCGACCGCTGCGGACTTGGCGTCGATCGCCCAGCAGGCCATCGACAAGAAGCCCAACTTCGTATCCGTGCAGACTGACGGTCCAAACACCGTGAAGCTCGTGACCAACCTGCGCTCACAGGGCTATAAGGGCGACATCGTCGTGCTTGGAACGGCGGCCGCTCCCCAGTCCATAGAAGCCATGGGAGCGGCTGGCAACGGCGTGTACGTGGCCTCCTTCTTCCCCGACCTCGGCGCGGGAAGCGGTCCGGACGCGAAGAAGTTTCAGGCCGACATGAAAAAAGCGGGCTTCGATCCGCGTCGCGCCTTTGCCGGGTCCGGTTATGCCGCAGCGTACGCCACGGCAGTCGCCCTATCCCAGGTGAAAGGCACGATCACGACGGACTCGTTCAAGAAGGCACTGCTGGCACTACCTACGGTGCAGCCGCTCTTCGGCGGTCAGCTGTCGTCGAAGAATGCAACAGCGGAGTTCCCCCGAACGTTCTATTACGCGGCCTACGGAAACGTGATCCTTGACGGCCGGACGATTCTCACCGGCGACGCCTTCAATTGGCTCACCGGTGAGCCAATCAATGGTTTACCTCCTGGCTGCTGTAGTTCATGCGTGAACTAGCGGCCTACGTGATCCTTGGCCTGGGACCGGGAGCAGTCAATACGCTCCTCGGTCTCGGGCTGGTCACGATCTATCGAGGGTCCGGAGTATTGAACTTCGGCCACGGTGCAATGGGCATGTACACCGCGTTCGTGTTTCGCAGTCTGCGCCAGGAACATGGCTGGCCCACCCCGTTGTCCTTCGTTGCTTCGATGATCGTGGCGGCGCTGCTGGGGTTGGTGGTGCACGTACTCGTCATGCACCCATTGCGCCACGCGCCCGTTCTCGCCAGGGTAACCGGATCGTTGGGTGTGCTGCTGACCCTGACCTCAATCGCCTACTGGCAGTTCGGCGCCGGGAGCTTCAGTGTGAATCCCTTCACACCCGTTACCCCCGTCACCCTTTTTGGTGTTCGCGTTGGCTGGGACCGCATTCTTCTGTTTTCGGTTGCCGTCACGCTTACCGCTGTGCTTTGGGCTTTCTACCGGCGGACCCTTTTCGGGTTGGCGACAAGGGCGGCGACCGAGAGCGAGAAGGGGGCAGCGGTCACTGGCTATTCCCAGGCGCGGCTCGCCGCTATCAACTGGATGATCGGCAGCGTGTTGGCCGGAATCGGAGGAATTCTGATTTCGCCAATCGCAGGGCTCAACGCTTTCCAGCTCTCGCTGCTCATTGCTCCCGCGCTCGCCGCGGCCCTCCTCGGTCGATTCGAGAACCTTTGGCTCGTCCTGCTCGGCGGCATGATGCTCGGTGTCGGAGATTCGGTGATCGGGCGCTATTTCAACGGCGTGCGAGGACTCACCGCGACGTTGCCGTTCTTCCTGATCGTCATGGTGCTTGTCCGCAATGGCAGCGCTCTGCCCCAGCGAGGCGAACTCGCCTCCAGCGCCATGCCGCTGGCCCCACCGGTCCGCAAGATCGGGGTCAAGGTAGCGCTCTTCTTTGTCCTTTCTTCCGTGGTGCTCTTTGCGACGACGCCAAGCTATGCCGCGGCTTACACAATTGCGTTGATCGGCGGTGTGGTCATCCTCTCGCTCGTGGTGATTGTCGGCTGGGTAGGTCAGATCTCGTTATGCCAGTTGGCATTCAGCGGAGTCGGTGCCTACGCCACTGTGCGGGTAGCCAACCATCTAGGCATCGGCTTCCCGTTCTCGATCCTGCTCGGAGCGCTTGCCGCCGTGCCCGTCGGACTTCTCGTCGGCCTTCCCGCGTTGCGAGTGCGAGGTGTGAACCTGGCGGTGGTGACGTTGGGCGCTGGAATCGGCCTGGAGCGCATGGTGTTCTTCAATCCCAAGTTCACCGGGGGTGCCCACGGGTCGGCGGTGCCCCACGGGGCAAAGTTGTTTGGCCTCGACCTCGACGGGCGCACCCAGCCAGAACGGTACGGGGTCGTCGTGCTTGTGGTGTTGTGCGGTTGCGTGCTCCTTCTCGCGAACCTGCGTACCAGCGTCACCGGACGACGAATGTTGGCGGTGCGGGCCGATGAAACTGCGGCGGCGGCGAGTGGGATCAACGTCAACAAAGTGAAGCTCCAGGCGTTCGCGCTTTCCGCGTTTGTGGCGGCACTCGCTGGTGGGCTCATGGCCTACCGGTCGGGACGCGTATCGGAAAGCAACTTCGTCGTGTTCCAGTCGATCAACTTCTTCGCTCTTGCGTATATCGGAGGAATCGCAACGATCGGTGGTGCACTGGTGGGGACTCTGTTTGCGCCCGGTGCCCCGTTTGCCCTGTGGATGCGCGGCGTCATCACCTCAGATCAGTTGACGCAGACGCTCGCAGGAGTCGGCCTGGTCACGACCGTTGTGACCCAGCCCGATGGTGTGGCAAATTTGGCGCACGGCCAACGCGAAAAGAAGCGGGTGAAGGCAGCCAAAGCCGAACGGACGTCGGCTGGCACAACTGGTGTTCGAGCTGTCGACGTGGAACCTGCGGGGACGATCAGATGACCACTGGTCTGCGGGCGGAACGCATTACGGTCCGCTACGGAAGCAACACGGCGGTCGATGCCGTCGACATCGCGGTGACCCGAGGCGAAGTCGTCGGGCTGATCGGCCCGAACGGTGCGGGCAAGACGAGCCTCATCGACGCGGTGACCGGCCTCACCCCGATGGCCGACGGGAGGGTCATTCTCGACGACATCGACATCACCAACTGGGCCCCACACCGTCGGGCCAATGCCGGGATGCGCCGGACCTTCCAATCGCTGCGCCTGTTCGACGATTTGACCGTGACGGAGAACTTGGTGGTTGCGGCCGAGACAGATTCGCGCCTGGGCTTCCTTCGCGATCTCTTCCGGCCGCGACAGGTACCGATCGCCACGGAGCGGGCGCTCGCCATGACCGGGCTGGAATCCTACGCGTCGGCCTTTCCCCGTGATCTTCCCGCGGGCACGCGCCGCCTCGTCGGCGTCGCGCGAGCGGTCGTCTCCGAACCCGCGGTCATCCTCCTCGATGAGCCGGCGGCCGGGCTCGACACCACGGAAACGCGTGAACTCGGCAATGTTTTGCTGCGTCTTGCCGCATCCGGGGTGGGGCTGCTGTTGATCGAACACGACACCGAACTTGTGTTTCGGGTGTCTGACCAGGTGGTGGCCATCGATTTCGGCAAGGAGATCGCCAGCGGACCGGCCGAAGAAGTCCGTCGATCGGAAATCTTGATCTCGGCGTATTTGGGGACGGCGACCGAACACGAGCCGCATCCATGACTGCGCTCCTGGCCATCGAAAATCTCGTCGCCGGGTATCGCAGCATCACGGTGCTTCGCGACGTGTCGCTGACCGTTGAACCAGGCGAAATCGTCGCCCTGCTCGGAGCGAACGGAGCAGGCAAGTCCACGACACTGCTCACCATTTCGGGATTGGCGGAACAACAAGCGGGCACCATCTCCCTCGATGGAACAGACATCAGCGAGATGTCTGCGATGCGTCGGGCACGCGCCGGCATCGGACATGTCACCGAGGACCGATCGCTTTTCACCAAACTCACGACCATGGAGAACCTTCGCCTCGGCGGGCGCGGCGATCTGAGCCTCCTCGACGGCGTGCTTGATCTTCTCCCGGCGCTCCGGCCGTTGCTGACGCGCCAGTCAGGAGCGCTCTCCGGCGGAGAGCAGCAGATGCTGGCGCTTGCGCGCGCTCTCATGAGCTCACCACGGATCCTGTTGATTGACGAACTATCGCTTGGCCTCGCGCCCCAGATTGTGCAGCGGCTCCTAGAGAATGTACGCGCGCTTGCGAATAATGGGATGGGTGTATTGCTGGTGGAGCAACACGTCGAACAGGCACTCAAGATCGCTGATCGGGTCATGGTCCTGGCCCGTGGACGTGTCTCGTTCGCCGGAGTTCCTGGCGACATCGCCGGGGACCGCGACAAGTTGACGGCTGCGTATCTCGGCACCGACGAGTCCGAACTCCCGGTCGACGGCGAAAGGAAAGCATTCAGCTCATGACGACCATTACTTCGGTATCGACCCACGATTTGCGGGCTCGAACGTCACGTTCGCTTGCGGGGTCCGACGCTCAACATCCGGACCCGGACTACTCGGCCGCCTACGCCGTGCTCCACACCGACGGCGCGCACGAAGGCCACGGGATGACGTTTACCATCGGCCAGGGCAATGACCTGTGTTGCGCGACGATCGGGGCTCTCGCACCGTTAGTCGCGGGTCGGCGGTTGTCCGACATCGTCGACAACATGGGCGACTTCTGGCGCAGTCTCACGAACCACTCGCAGTTGCGATGGCTCGGCCCGGAGAAAGGCGTTATCCACCTGGCGACCGCGGCGCTCGTCAACGCGGTGTGGGACCTGTGGGCCAAGGAGCGTGGCGTACCGGTGTGGCAGTTGGTAGCCGACCTCGAGCCCGAGCAGTTCGTCGACTGCATCGACCTGCGGTACTTACGCGACGAGATGCCGGAGGAACGCGCCCTTGAGATGCTGCGACGGCAAACACCGACGAAGACAGCGAGGATCGCGGAGATGCGCCAAGACGGATACCCTGCGTACATAACGTCTGCAGGTTGGTTGGGCTATCCCGAGGAGAAAGTTCGTGATCTGTGCCGGTCGTCGATCGCCGAGGGTTGGACCAGCTTCAAGACCAAGGTTGGCATCGACGTCGCGTCGGACGTCCGTCGATGCGAAGTGATGCGCGAGGAAATCGGCGACCGCTGCCAGTTGATGGCCGACGCCAACCAAGTGTGGGAGGTACCCGAAGCGATTGCGTGGACCGAACATCTGCGACCGTTCAACTTGCGTTGGATTGAGGAACCGACGAGTCCTGACGACATCTTGGGTCACGCTGCGATTCGTCGAGCGGTGGCACCGATGGGTGTCGCCACTGGCGAGCATGCCTCGAACCGGATTATTTTCAAACAACTCCTCCAGGCCGAGGCGATCGACTACTGCCAAGTGGATGCCTGTCGCCTTGGCGGGCTGAACGAGGTTCTCTCGGTGCTGCTGCTGGCTGCCGCCTGCGACGTTCCGGTGTGCCCCCACGCCGGAGGTATCGGGCTATGTGAGTACGTGCAACACATCTCGATGATTGACTACGTGTGCGTTAGTGGGTCGCTCGCCGATCGCACGACCGAGTACGCCAGCCATCTTCACGAGCACTTCGTGGACCCCGTGGAGATTCGCAATGGCAGATACATCGTCCCCGAGGCACCCGGCTATTCGATCGAGATGCACCCCGAGTCCATCGAATCGCTCACCTGGCCGGGTGGAAGCGAATGGCGGTCTTGACCGGCGCGCAACCTCGGGCTCCTATGATTGTGTACTTGACAATAGGTGATGGCACTTGCTCGACGCCCTCAGGCGGTCCACTCGGATGTGAGGTGCAATGACCTTGAAGGCGGGACAATCTAGCCCCAACGATGACTCGCCTAACGCTGCATTTGCGGGCGGCGAACGTTCGCTTGTGCCTGCGATCACCCGGGCGGTGGCGGTTCTGGATTTGCTGGCCTCCGAAGGCAGCCCGTTAGGACCGAACGCAATTGCCCGACGCCTTGGATTGCCGAAGTCGTCGGTGGCCAATATTTGCGCGACCTTAGTTGACAGTGGCCTCCTTCGCGCCGTCGATGGTGGCGTCGCTCTCGGGCAAAGACTTGCCCAATTTGGTGCTGCGTACTTGGGAAGCGTTGACCAGGTGCGCCTCTTTCAGGATAGCTGTGCACTCCTGGACACGGGAGCGAGCGATACGGCGCAGTTGGCGATGCTTACCGAAGGGCTCGGCGTTGTGTACCTGGCAAAACGTGAAGGGCTCTACCCCGTGCAGCTTGCCTCCGCACCGGGAAGGACCCTTCCGGCCACGTGTACGGCTACGGGCAAGGCGATGCTTGCCTCGCTCGAAGACGAAGAACTCGCTGAGCGCCTGGCTCACGCGGGCCCGCTCCCTCGACTCACGCCGAAGTCGCTCACATCAATCAACCAGCTCAAGGCGGAGTTGGAGAACATCCGCAGGCGCGGGTACGCACTCGACAACGAGGAAGTGATCGAAGGAGTGGTCTGTGTCGCCGTAGCGATCGGGCGGCGCAGTCGCGCTGATCCGCTGCTGGCCGTAAGCATCACCATTCTGAAGCCGAGAGCGACGACGGCGCTGCTCGCCAAACTTGCCGAAGAGCTTCGCGAAGTGACGAACGCGGTGGCGTTGGGTCTTGGCGTGTCGACCGGTCGTCCAGAAGGAACAGCGTGAGCGCGCCGCCTTTGAACCCGACGCCACTTGGCACTCGAGGCGTCCAGGTCACACGCCTCGGATTGGGTTGCGCCCCGATCGGCAATCTGTTTTCGGCCGTCACTGACGTCGATGCACAAGCCACGGTCGATGCAGCATGGGCGGCCGGTGTCCGCTTCTTCGACACGGCGCCCCTGTACGGCAACGGGCTGTCAGAACAGCGACTCGGTCGTGCGCTTGCTCAACACAATCGTGACTCCTACACGTTGGCGAGCAAGGTGGGGCGCCTGCTCAGGCCGCCCACAGGGAACCTCCCCTCGACCGTCTTCGTCGGCGCGCCGTACCTGGTCCCGACTCCGGCATTCTCGCGCGACGACGTGCTGCGCTCGATCGAAGAAAGTCTCACTCGGCTTTCCGTGGATCGGCTCGACATAGTTCATGTTCATGACCCCGACGACCACGAGAGCGAAGCGTTGTCCGAGGCGTTCCCTACCCTGGTGCAGTTACGCGCTGAGGGTGTGATCAGGGCTGTCGGCTGCGGCATGAACCAGACCGAGATGCTCGAACGTTTCGTGCAGCGCGTGGACCTCGACTGCATCCTCCTCGCCGGAAGGTACACCCTCCTCGACAGACGTGGCGGCGATCGACTGCTGCCGCAATGTGCCGAGCGGGGGGTGGGCGTGATCCTTGGGGGTGTTTTTAACAGCGGCCTCCTCGCGAATCCCGACCGTCACCAGATGTACGACTATGCCCCGGCGCAGCAGGCGCTCGTCACGCGAGCGCGAGCTATGCACTCAGCGTGCGAGCGTCACGGAGTGGCACTGGTGGATGCGGCAATGCAGTTTGGGCTCAACCATCCGGCCGTCTCAAGCGTCGTTGTCGGCGCACGTTCCGCAGCCGAAGTGGGCGCCGACCTGTACGGCGCCCAGGTTTCCATTCCGCGCGAGTTGTGGGATGAACTTCGTGAGCTATAACCAACTCGCAGCGGCGCCTTAGGCGACAGTCACGTCGAGGACCTGGCCGCGCTCCGCGTGGCTGGCCGGGCCGAAACTGATGTTGCAGACGAACAGGTACTTGCCGGGCGCGAGGTCGACCGACAGGGACTTCGTTTCTCCGCCCGTCAAGGCGTCGAGCTTGCCGACGATGGCTCCCGATGTCAGCTTCTCTTCGTCGACTGCACCATTGCTCGTCTTGGGAAGTTCGGCGTAGACACCCTTGATGATCTTGAACTCGTGGCGATTCGTTGACGGGTTGGTGACCGACATCGAAACAGTCCCCGCTTTGAGCTGCGCCGGTCCTTCGATCGCCCATTCCTTCACGGCGTAGGCGATCTTGCCCGCGGTTCCTGCCGTTCCAGCTGTGGTCGTGGTCGGTGTCGACACTGCAGTTGTGACGGTAGACGCTGTAGTCGTGGCGGTCGACGCCGGTGTCGATGTGGTCGTGATTGCCGGCGCCTTCGTTGTTGCGGTGGTTCTCGTCCAGCGCAGGCCCGATTTGGTCTTCGTGCACTTCAAGCTCCCGCTCTTGGCGCCCGCCTTCGTACAGCGACCGTTCACGGATGCCGCCGACGCCGGCGAGTGGAACGCGGTGCCGACCAGCATTGCGACGACCGACGCCGCTCCCAGGACTCGGTGAATTCGAACTCGCGAAGTGTTGATCATGAGGCTCTCCTACGACGATGCGCACAGATGGTGGACGCAAGATTTACAGAAGTAGTTACGGCTGAAGGAGCGCTTTTGTTCACCACGAACGGATGACGAAATCGCTGCGCCAAGCCTGCGACGCCGCGTGAGTCCTATATTGCTTGGATGCCATCAGCACCGTCGCTCGATATCGGTACCCCCACGTCTGAAGAATCGGCGGCGATGGGGGTAGCCCTCGACGAGGCCCGCAAAGCTCTCCTCCACAACGACGTGCCGGTTGGAGCCGTCGTGATCGTGGACGGAGAGATCATCGCCCAGCGTCATAACGAGCGGGAGTTGACCGGCGACCCCACGGCGCACGCCGAGGTGTTGGCGCTGCGTGACGCCGCTGCCAAGGTCGGTTCGTGGCGCCTTGACACGGCAACCCTGGTGGTCACCTTGGAACCGTGCCCGATGTGCGCCGGCGCCGCCCTCAACGCTCGGGTCGCCAAGATCGTGTTCGGGGCGAGTGATCCCAAGGCCGGCGCCACGGGTTCGCTGTACAACTTCTGTGCCGACGCCCGTCTGAATCACGAGATTCCGGTGCTTCCCGGCGTGGCGGTCGAAGCGTGCGCACAACTCTTGACTGAATTCTTTGCCGAACGACGGGCGAGTTCACGCTAACCTCTACGGCGCTACACGCGTCGTGACGCGTGCTCGTAACACTGGAGAGGTGGGAGAGCGGCCGAATCCAACGCACTCGAAATGCGTCGTACCGCAAGGTACCGTGGGTTCAAATCCCACCCTCTCCGCCATACGCGCGCCGTGCATCCGCCACGATGCCGTGGATATCACACCGTTCTTGGAGCGTGAGTCGCTCCGGGAGCGACTGACGCTCCAACTACGCAAGCCCGAAGGCCCTCCTCGGATCTGGTTCAGCCCGACGCAGATCCGTGGTGATGCAATCCTGGTGCTACGACGCGAGATCGCGATGTTGCATTGTCGCGAGAACGCGTGGCGGCTCGATCGCGAGCCCGACCTGCCCGACCCTTAGCGTCGGAACATGGACAGCACGGCTCGTTCCAAGAACGATGCCAGCGAGTTCCATTCGGTGCGACCCTGCGCTACCCAACCCGGAACCGTCATGGCAAACATGCCGAGAATGGCGTTCGCCGCGAGTGTCTCGTCCTCGGTTCGGTAGAGACCCTTGGTGACGCCGTCCGAGAACCGTTTGGTGAGTTCAGGCAGCAGCTCGGCACGAAAGCCCAGCAGCTCAAGGCCATCGGCGGAAACTCGGTTCGCCGGCCCTTCCCAGCGCAGCAGCGCGCTCACCAAACCCGGTGATTCGGCCGCGCGGGTGCAGACAACCCGGGCAAAGAGGGCGAGCGGATCGGGATCGCCGCCAACGCTGCGCACGGCGTCTACAGCGATCTGTTCTTCGCCGAGGATGCGTCGCATCATCGTGTCCGACACTGCCGCAGCGATGGAGTCCTTGTCTTCGAAGTGCAGGTAGAAGGTACCCAGTCCAACGTCAGCACGCTCGGTAATGGCGCTGATCGTTGCCGATTCCACGCTTCCAAGGGAATAGGTTTCGGCCGCAGCGTCGAGTAGACGGCGCTTCGTGTGCTGCTTGCGACGTTCCCCGCGGCGCAGAGGTGCCGCTGAGTCTTGGGGGTCGGTTTGGCTGAAGTTGTCGATAAGCACGAAAGCTCCCAGGCTGATGGGATCGTCAGAAACGATGTGAAACCCTCGGGCAAACCGCCCTCGGGAAGGTATACGCAATGCATCGGCACCTGGTTTGCATACCTGAATGGTTTTTCGCCACTCATTGCGGGGCGAGCATTACCGCCTTCGTGCACTGCAACGCAGGTCATTCGGAGAAGCCGAGGGTCGGCGTGTACTAAGTTGACGGGCGTCGTTTTCGACCCCTGGGTCTGAAGCGGATCGTTGCCCGGCTCGCCGGAATGCGCGTCTTTTTCGCTGGTCCTCCGGGCACGTTGCTCGGCGCTCGAACGTAAAGGAGGCTCCCCGGTGGAGTTTACGAACCTGTCCCGCGTGCCATTTTCCGGCCGCATTCTCATGCTCGGCTGCGGCTCGGTCACCCAATGCACGTTGCCGTTGTTATTGCGCCATGTTGTGGCGCCGACCCAGATCACGGTGATGGACTTCGTCGACAACCGTGCCCGGATCCAAGCCGCACTCGATCAGGGCGTCACCTACGTGCTCGATCGGGTCGAGCAGCACAATCTCGGCGAGGTGTTGTCGAAGTACGTCGCCGACGGTGACCTGTTGATCAACCTGGCGTGGAACATCGATGGCAATGAGATATTGCAGTGGTGCCACGATTCCGGGGTCCGCTATCTCGACACCAGCGTCGAGGTCTGGGAGCCCTACGCCGACGCGTCGGCCCAGGACCCGCGTGACCGCAGCCTGTACGTGCGCCACATGGCGATGCGCAGGATGATGGCGACGTGGTCCAAACCGGGTCCGACGGCCATCCTGGAACACGGCGCAAACCCGGGCTTGGTGTCACATCTCGTCAAGGACGCACTCGACACCATTGCAACGCGAGCAATAGCCGACGGAAAAATCGTCGGCGAACATAAGGATCGTCTGACGTCGGCCCAGGAGGCTCGCGCCTACAACGAAGTCGCGATGGAACTCGGCGTGAAGGTGATTCACATTGCCGAACGCGACACACAGATCTCGGACAAACCGAAAGAGGTTGGCGAGTTCGTGAACACCTGGAGTGTCGACGGCCTCTATGAGGAGGGTGTCGCTCCGGCAGAACTCGGTTGGGGCACACACGAGCGTCGTATGCCGCCGGGGGCGTACGTGCATCAATTCGGCCCGAGCCATCAGCTGGCGCTGGCTCAGATGGGGATGGACACGTGGGTTCGTTCCTGGACGCCGCTCGGCGAGATTCATGGCATGGTCATCCGCCACGGCGAGGCGTTCTCCATCCCTGAGCATCTCACCGTGTGGGACGGCGAGCAGGCGATCTACCGCCCGACGGTGCACTACGCGTACTGCCCCACCGACGCGGCGATTGCGTCACTCCACGAGTTGCGTATGAACCACCTGGTCATGCCGAAGCGCCAGCGCATCATGAACGACGAGATCTTGCCCGGTGGCGCCGACGCAATGGGGATCTTGCTGATGGGTCACCCGTATCGGAGCTGGTGGACCGGCTCAGTCCTCACGATCGACGAGGCCCGCGAACTCGTGCCCGGTCAGAGTGCGACGACTGTGCAGGTGGCCGTTTCGGTCATGGCCGGCATCGTGTGGATGATCGAGAATCCCGAGCGCGGTGTCTGTCTGCCCGATGATCTCGATCACGAGCGGATTCTCGAGATCGTGAAGCCGTATCTGGGGACGTACTACTCCGAGCCTGTCGACTGGTCACCGCTCGACAATCGCGCCGAGTCGGAACTGTTCGCCCGGTTCCATCCGCCGACGCTCGTGGCGAACGACCCCGACGAAGAGTGGCAGTTCACGACGTTCCTGGTCTAGCAGGTCACGGTTTGGGTGTGAGTTCGACGATGCGGTGGTGCTCGTTGAACTCGACGACCCAATCCGCGTTGACGCGGCTGGGGGCGATGTGTTCGCGCAGGTTCGGCAGGTTGATGGCGTCCCAAACATGGCGGGCGAACCGGTCGCGTTCTTCGGCGGAGTATCCCACGAATCGGTCATAGAAGCCGCCCGGTGTGGTTTCGGCGTCGACGATGAACTGCACGAGACGAGCGACAAACCACTCTTTCACGATCGATTCGTGTGTGTGCATATAGATTCGCAGATCGACCGATTCCGCGAACGGCGTCTGGAGGGCATTGATCCCTTCGACGATGACGATCTCTGACGGCTTGAGTGGAGAACCTTCGACGACATCGAAGAGTTCGTGGGAGTACTTCGATACTC
>JANOWU010000236.1:0-5290 GCA_031418035.1 Acidimicrobiia bacterium | reverse complement strand
ATTCTCCTGCCCGTATCATGCGTGGACGTATGACGTGCAGGGCGACCTGGTCGGGATACTCGACAAGGCAAACTTCGGCGAGATCGACATGTCCTGCCACGGACTCACGCCGCTACCGGTGTTCGAGCGCGCCGGCATCATCTTCGGTGGGATCACCCCCGGCATGCACTTCGACGTCGACGAGTTCCTCTGCGGCTACGGTGAGATGCTCGAACACATCGGGCTCGCCGGCTGCACGTTCGTCGGTGCCCAGGCAGTGGCCGGCCCCAACTGGAAGCTGGCCTACGACGGCTACCTCGACTTCTACCATCTCCCGATTCTGCACAAGGACACCTTCGGGCCGGCGTACAACAACAAGACCATCAACGACGCGTGGGGACCCCATCAACGAAACGCTCAGCCCGATCAGCGCTTCGCTGCGCTGGCGGACGTGCCGGAGAATGACTGGCCGATGTCGAAGATGACGACGGGTGTCTGGACGATCTTCCCTCATGTTTCGATCGCTGGTTTCGAGGCCGGCGGACGCCTGTTCATGATCTCGCAGTTGCTTCCGGGGACGAACCCGGACACGTCGATCACCACGCAGTACTTCCTCGCAGCATTCGACCCGACCGACGACGATCGCGTGGCTATTGCGACGCAGATGGAGTTCTTGCTCCATGTCGTGCGCGATGAGGATTACTACACCGGCAACCGTATTCAGAAGGCAACGAAGTCCGGTGTGAAAACCGAGTTCATCTTCGGACGCAACGAGGGACCCTGTCAGCGGTTCCACGGATGGGTCGACAACCTCGTCGGGGCCGAAACCTTCGACGACACCGTGGCCCTGTTCGCGGCCTCGGAAGAGTTTCACGACGCATAGCCGAAGCACGTTCCACCACGCGTAGCCGACATAGGTTTCGACATAGGTTCCACGACGCAGAGACGAAGTGCGGATACAGTCGACGCCCGTGGCAGTCGTCGAAGCCTTGGAACAACTTGCCATCCCTCTGAGTGCTCGCGGCTGGCGAGCATATGTGGATCAACCCGATCCTGACACGCCGTTCCAGGATGGGTTGCTGCGGGTCAGCGGTTGGGTCACGTCGCTCGACGCGAGCTCTGAGCCCGGCTTCGTTTCGCTCCACCGCGAGGACGGATCCGCCGTCGTTCGCGTACCGCGGAACGTGTACCGCCCCGACGTCGCGGCCGGAGTTCCCGGCGCACCACAACACGCGGGCTTCAACTTCGAGTTCGACGGAGTCGGTGTCGGATCCGTCGTCACGATCGCGGCCGACGGGGTGGCGATCGGCCGCATCCACCTCGGAACCCAACCCGACGTCGGGGAGGCGTCCCAACGCGGCGAAGACGTCGTACTCCGTTACCTTCTTCCCGGCGATGCGCCACGTTTTCTGATCGATGTCGGCGCGCACGACGGGTCGCATCTTTCGAACTCCGATTGGTTCCTTTCGAACGGCTGGGAAGGTGTCTTGGTGGAACCCTCGCCCGTTCCGTTCGCCGGACTCAGCACGAAATACGAGGGCCATAAGCACGCACGTTGTGTGCAGGCTGCGTGCTCGGACCACGAAGGCACCGAGACCCTTTTCTTCGGGTCCGACGGCGATGCGGGCACCAACGCGACACTGTGCACGGACAACAACGTGTGGTTCGACGAGACGCGATCCGATCGGTCCATGTCTGTGCCCGTAACGACGTTACATCGTCTGTGTACTGACTATCGTGCTCCGTCGGTCTTCGGCCTGTTGCTGGTCGACGCCGAGGGCATGGATCTCGAGGTGCTTCGTGGGCTCGACCCGACCAAACACCGCCCGCTTCTTGTCTGTACGGAACGGTATCTTCATCGTCCCGACAAGGAAGAGGCCAAGGCCGGCCTCCTCCGGAGCTGGGGGCTGGTGCAACACGGCGCCGTCGGATGGAACGACGTGTGGGTCGATCCGTCGATCTCGCTGTATTAGTCGATCTCGATGTACTAGCAGGCCGCCGCGAGCGGCAGCCCAGCTCGACTCGGGCGAGTCCTACTCGGCCTTGGTGAAATCGACGTTGAGATGGGTCAGACCGCGCAGCATGAAGCTCGGGTGATACCCGAAGGTGTTCGACGGCGGCAGGGAGATCGACGCGATGCGCTTCGAGAGTTCTTCCAATGCCACTTTGCCCTCGAGGCGCGAGAGGTTTGCGCCGAGGCAGTAGTGCGTGCCCTTACCGAAGGCGAGGTGTTCACCGACGTTCGAGCGCTCAGGACAGAACGAGTCGAAGTCCTCGAACATCGACGCGTCACGGTTCGCCGACGCAAACATCACGACGAGTCGCGATCCAGCGGGCAGATCCACTCCTCCGAGCGTCACATCTTTCGTGACAACTCTGAACATGCCCTGCGTAGGCGTGGAGAGGCGCAACGTCTCTTCGACAATCGCACGCACCCGACTCGGATCGGCGCGGACCTTCTCCCATTCCCCGTCGTTCTCCCCGAGCAACCGCATCATCTCGGTCAACATCTTGGTGGTGGTTTCGTTGCCGGCCACGAGAAGCTGCTGAATGATCGACAGCATCTCGGGGACGTCGAGTTCACGTTGATCGAGCGGGTTTCCGTTCTCGTCGAGATCGTCGGGCTCGATCCGGGCATTCAGCAGGTTCGTGAGAATGTCATCCTGCGGGTTCTTGCGGCGCTGTTCGATCTGGTCCGCGAAGTAGAGCTGGAACTCGACAATGCCCCGTTCGGCCTCGACTCGCTGATCATCGGTGATGTTCGTGCCGATTCCGGCGATCGAATCATCGGACCAGCGTTTGAAGTCGGCCAAGCGATCATCCGGTACGTTGAGCGCCTTCGCGATCACCCGCACGGGCAGTGGCACACCAAACGCCTCGACGAACTCGATCGAACCCTTGTCGATCCACGAATCGATCAACGACACCGTGATCTCGCGGATCGTGGGCTCCAAACCAGAAATTGCTTTCGGGGTGAAGGCCTTTGACACGAGCTTGCGGTAGCGGGTCTGGTTCGGCGGGTCAGCGGTGAGCATCGTGGACACCGGCTTGTAGCCGCCCATCTCCTTGCGAACCGCGGTCAGGCGATCTTGGAGCTCCTGATTGCCGGGCATCGACGTCGCGCCGAAGTTCGACGAGTAGGTCTGCCAGTCACGAATCACTTCCAGCGTGAGGTCATAGGTCGTGACGAGCCAGAACGGAGTACCTGGGACCTGAAAGACCGGTGCCGTTTCTCGCATCGCTTGATAGTGCGGATACGGACAGTTCTGGATGGCCGGATCGAACAAGTTGAACGTGGCCAGATCGACGTTTTCAGTGCTCGGCGCAATTGACATATCGCGAAGTTAATTCTTTTCGGGGCACGACGTGTATTCAGGGACGAACTTCCTTGGGCGCCTCGCGGGTGTAGAGCACTCCCCGGCTGTACAAACCGGCAATTTCATCGGTGCTGCGTCCCATTTCGGCGAGGATTTCATGCCCGTGTTGCCCCAGGGTCGGGGCGATGCTGCCCGCCGTCGTGGTGGGCGTACCGGAATATCGGATCGGCTGACGGACCTCACGTACCCGACCCAGCAGTTCGTGCTCGCGAACGCGCATGGTCTGGTTGTGGACGATTTGCTCGTTGTTCGGAACTTCGTCGAGGTCGAGCACCGGACCGAAGGCCACTTCGTTTGCCTCCAGCGCCCGGATGGCTTCGTCGGTGGTCATCGAGGTGAACGCCTCGGAAATAAGCGCACCTAGTGTCTCGAGATTCTGCGACCGGGCCCATGGAGACGAAAATCGCTCGTCGGAACACCACTCGTCATGGCCAAGGGCTCGAAAGAGTCCGAAGATTTCGCGGTCGTTGGCGCAGTAGTAGGTGAGGTGACCATCCGACGTAGCCACGAGCCGATACGTCTCGGCCAAGGTCGGCAACCGAGGAGCCCACCTGTCATCGAGCAGCGCCGCACGCTGGAAACCGTCAGGGAACACGAACGAGGCACCCACGTCGAGCATGGGAACGATGAGGTGCTGCCCTCCGGCGCCGCGCTCGCGAGCAAACAGCGCAGCGCACACACCTTGCGCTGCCGTAAGTGCCGTTGCCTTGTCGGTGACGATCGTTCGATGCAAATCCGGAATCGGGATGTCGGGGTTCACCTGCACCGCGACGTGCCCCGTCAGACCTTGAATGATGGGGTCGTACACCCGACGTTGGGCATAGGGTCCATCGGGCCCGTACCCCGAGATCGACACGTAGATGATGTCGGGCCTCACTGCCTTTACTGCTTCGTAGCCGAGCCCCAGACGATCCGCGACTCCGGGACGCCAGTTCTGGATGAAGACATCAGACTGGGCACAGAGTTCCAACACGATCCCAAGGCCCTCCTCGGTCGTGACGTCGACGCACAACGAACGTTTCCCGCGATTGCAGTTCACGAAGAGGCCATTGAGTCGGTGGTGGTCAGGCTCCTGGCGCCCGCGGGTGATATCACCATCGGGCCCGGATTCGATCTTCACGACGTCGGCACCCTGGTCGGCCAGCCACATGGAACACAGCGGACCGGAAACAACGGCGGAGAATTCCACGATTCGAACGCCGGCCAGTGGCCCCGGAACATGCATGGTTGCAACGTAGTAGCCCCGCAACGAAAACCGCGAATATCAGGACGATCCTGCGACGCCTACCGGAATTGACCCGACGATTACTTTCGACAAATGTGCAGGAGCGAATCTCTGCGTGCCGTGTTTCACCGCGCCCAGACTCCGCGACACAGTCCGTCGAAGCCACGCAGCTGAAGTTCACCCACAACACACGACGCAAACGCGTTTATCCCCCCGAAGTACCGCGAAGTACCCCGCAGTACACCCGAAGTACACCGAAGGAGCATCATGGAACGTTGGATCACCGATTGGACGCCCAGTCCCCGCTGGCCGCACTACACCCGCGCAAACGCTGGTGAAGTGCTGCCGACCCCGGCGAGTCCACTCGGCCAGCAGTTCTCGTGGGAGCGGGGAATGCTCTTCGGTTGGCGCGACGGTTACGTACGAAGCGGCAACTACGCGGTGTCGGAATTCGACGCCGTCCTGCCTGAGGCAATCGGCTTCTTCGGTGCCTACTTCTACATCAACTTGGCCAATGTTCGTATGCAGGGTGTTCGCAACCCCGTCGTGACCGTCGAGCAACTCGACATGGCGTTCTTCGGGGATCATCCCGATGTCCCGAAGTACGTCGCCCACCCCGACGACGAACAACCCGGTTATACCGAAAAAATCCTTGGTCACCTCGGGTGGCTCATGAGCACGACCACCTGGCCTGAAATAGACGAGGAGA
>JANOWU010000235.1:0-5362 GCA_031418035.1 Acidimicrobiia bacterium | reverse complement strand
GCGTAGGTCTCCAGCACATGGCGCGCCCGGCGCAATTCGGCATCGTCGACGAGATCGATCTTCGTGAGCACCAAGAGGTCTGCGGCGGCGATGTGCGACGCAATGTTTCCCCGTACGGCTCGAGAAAGCGTATCGGTGGCGAGTTGGTCCGCTGCGGCAACGATCACCACACCGTCGAGTCGAAAACCTGCGGACTGCCCCCAGGGCACCATTCGATGCGGATCTGCGACACCGCTTAGCTCCACGACGACGTGATCTGGAGGCGTATCGCGGGCTCGGATCGAATCCAAGGCGGCACCCATACCGTCGATCGACGTGCAACAGACACAACCGTCGGTGAGTTCGATCATGTCCGCACTCCGCCGGCGGATGAGCCGGGCATCGATGTTTACGCTGCCCACGTCGTTCACCACCACAGCTATCGGACGATCGGTCGTGGCGAGCAGTTCGTTGATTGCGGTTGTCTTGCCGGCACCGAGGTACCCGCCGACGAACGTGATGGGCACGCGTCGCCCGTCCCACGGGAGAAACTCGGGCTCTCGGTACGGCCCCGGAGTCTCGATGCGCATGGCCCCAGTCTTGCCGCACCTCAGCGTGTAAATCGCCGTGTGAAACAGCGTGTGAATCGGCGTGTGAATCAGGGTGTGACTTTTGGCAGAGGCCCGCCCCTGCGAGACTGGGGCCATGAGCTCTGCCGCCACCAACCGCAAACGAGATGAACCGTGGGTCATGCGCACCTATTCGGGGCATTCCACTGCGGAGAAATCGAACGAGCTATACCGCACCAACCTGTCGAAAGGTCAGACCGGGCTCTCGATCGCCTTCGATCTTCCGACCCAGACAGGCTACGACCCCGACGCACCTCAGGCTCGTGGTGAGGTAGGCAAGGTCGGAGTACCGGTAGTCCACCTGGGCCACATGAGTACGTTGTTGTCCGACATCCCGCTCGAGCGCATGAACACGTCGATGACGATCAATGCACCTGCGGCATGGATGCTCGGTCTGTACATCGCCAACGCGGAGTCACAGGGTGTCGACCCACGCGTGCTGCAGGGCACGACTCAGAACGACATCGTGAAGGAGTACCTCTCGCGAGGCACCTACATCTATCCTCCGGTGCCGTCGCGTCGGCTCATCGTCGACATGGTTGCGCACACGGTCAAACACGTTCCGAAGTGGAACCCGATCAACGTCTGCAGCTACCACCTCCAAGAGGCCGGGGCGACGCCCACCCAGGAACTTGCCTACGCCCTCGCCACGGCGATCGATGTGCTCGACGCTGTTCGTGCGAGTGGTCAGGTCTCCGATGCCGAGTTCGCTGAAACCGTCGGTCGGATTTCGTTCTTCGTGAACGCCGGCATTCGGTTCGTGGAGGAGATGTGCAAGATGCGTGCCTTCACGCAGATGTGGGATCGCATCACGAAGGAACGCTATGGCGTCGCCGATCCGAAACTTCGTCGCTTCCGCTATGGCTTGCAGGTCAACTCACTCGGTCTCACCGAAGCCCAACCCGAGAACAACGTGCAGCGCATCGTCCTCGAAATGCTCGGCGTCACGCTGTCGCGCGATGCCCGCGCTCGTGCGTTGCAGCTCCCGGCCTGGAACGAGGCGCTTGGTTTGCCCCGTCCGTGGGATCAGCAGTGGTCCCTTCGCATGCAACAGGTCTTGGCCTACGAAACCGACCTGCTGGAATACGACGATCTGTTCACCGGGTCAGTCGTCGTCGAGCACAAGGTCAACGACATGATCGACGCCGCGCAGAGCGAACTCGATGAGGTGCTTGCCCTCGGAGGGGCGTTCGAGGCGATCGGCGAACTGAAGGCGCGTCTCGTACGTTCACATACGGAACGAACCCGACGAATCGAGAGCGGCGACCTCAAGGTCGTTGGCGTGAACTGTTTCACGACCTCGGAAGAATCGCCGCTCGGTGGAGCGGACAACATCTTGCGGGTGGACCCTGCAGTTGAACAGCAGATGATCGACGACGTCGTGGCGTGGCGCGCCAACCGCAACCGGGCCGAAGCCACAAAGGCACTCGACGACGTGCGCCGAGCAGCGGCGTCGGGAGAGAACATCATGGTGTCGACGATCGCCGCGGCGCACGCAGGCGTGACGACGGGTGAGTGGTCGGGTGCGCTGCGAGAGGTCTTCGGTGAGTTCAGGGCCCCGACCGGTGTGAGCGGTGCGGCCGGTGTGCGCAGTGACGGTCTTTCCGAACTCGCGAAACAGAACAGGGCGCGCGCAGGAGGGCCACCTCGCCTGTTGGTCGCGAAGCCCGGTCTCGATGGCCACTCGAACGGTGCCGAACAGATCGCGGTGGCGGCCCGCGACGCGGGCATGGAGGTCATCTATCAGGGCATCCGTCTTTCCCCCGAACAAATTGCGATCGCCGCTCGGGACGAGGACCCCGACGTGATCGGCATCTCGATACTCTCCGGTTCGCATCTCCAACTTGTTCCCGACGTGATTGCGCGGCTTCGCGAGTTGGGTGTGGATGCGCCGGTCATCGTCGGCGGAATCATTCCCGAATCCGACCGCGAGATGCTCGAGGCCGCGGGTGTGGCCGCCGTGTACACACCTAAAGACTTCGACATCACTCGGATCATGACCGAGATCACCGCACTCGCGAACCGGTGAGCGGCAACCGGTAAGCGGCAAGAGTTACGACGACCGTCGGCCCGCGTCACGACCCGGGGCATCGATACGGAATTCGGGTGACTTCGAGCGAGACGTTGATGCGGGGCGCACCGTCATCCTGGTCGATCAATAGCGAATCGTACGTGCGCGTATCCATGCGTGGGAGTGCGGCGCGAAGGCAGCTAGGAATGCTCAGCAGATGCGGTTGCGACGCGGTGCCCGGGTCGAACCGATACACGCCGCCGTTGTCGAACGGACCGAGTTGATAGGTCCACGAGCGCGGACGTACACGGATGACTGCTGACAGTCGCTCCAGTGGTTGCCGAGCAAGATGCACCCGACCGACGACGACCAAGTTGTCGTCAGATGGAAGCGGCTTCCACACCAACCGCGTTCCAAGCTTCGCACGAACGACGTCCCGATCCCGTTCGCTGCCACAGCGGTTCGAGGAGCGCAGCAGTACTTGGGAGAACGACGTGGGCGGCACTGACGGCACGAAGTTGCATATCAACGCAACGACTGCCGCCGGGGACTGGAACCGAGGGTGGTGACCGTCGCCGGGAACCGCGTGGTAAATCACCGCCTCGGGACCGTTGTTGGCATCACGGTAGCCATTGGCGTTTCGTTCATCGAGCTTGGGGAGGTAGGCGTTGGTGGACTGCATGATGGGATTCGGCTTCCACCGGACCGTGCGCCCAAGTGCCCATATCACCGAAATGTCCTCACTTTCGGCGTGGACCCGCTTGCCGCGAAGCACTTCGACCTCCGCCGGCGAAAGCTCCGCCCACGTGAGAATCCGCTCGGTCCCAATCCTGGTTATCTCCGCCCGACGTGATCCTGACACCAACGGTTCCATCGCCCTGGTCAGGTTTCGCGCCCCGTTCGGCGTTACGAGCGAGCGGGCGCCTCCGGGTACCCCCGCGTAGAGGATCGTAAGCACAATTAGTAGTGCCGGAATCAAACCAATAAGACCAATGCGCCGCTCCACCTTGGACCGAGTCCGGAAGAACGGTTCCGACCGCGACACCACCACGGCGGCCATGATGCCGACGAACCAGAGAAAGCGAAAGGCATGGCCGTCGAAACGAACGAAACCCGACTTCGCAGCCATCCATCCGGTTCCGAACACCAGGATCGATGCAACCATTGCGTCCCATCGAAAGGACGACCGAGGTGTTTCGGCGTGGCGACGGTGGCTCCAGGCCCAACCCGCGAACAGCGCGAGACCCTCCAACGCCACCACGACACCGATCCACGGTGCGAAAGGCGGTGCTCGATACACCATGTTTTCGTTGAACCCGAACGCGACGTAGAAAGAATCCACGATCCACGGGATCACACTGGCCAACGGTTGCCCAAGGATCACCCAACCACCGGCGCCCGTTGCAACGAACGACATTCCAATGACCCCGACGCGTCTGAGAACGTCTCGCAGATTTGGTCGCGGTGAACCGCTCAGCGCGAGCGCACCGAGCGCAAAGCCACTGTAGGGAAGAGTGTCCACCTTCACCAGAAGAAGCAGGCCGGCTCCGATCGCAGTGAGCACGCACCGACGCGTCGACGCACCAGTACGCCCCAGGACGTGGTGAAGGGTTGCCGCAATCAGCGCAAACAGGAGTGGCGTCACGATGGAAGGTTCATAGCGCCAGGTCAACCTGACTCCCAGGCCGGCCAGCAGCGCAGCCGCGGGCGTCGATACATGCTCTCGAAGCAGCTTCGAGCCAGCAAACACGAGTCCTGTCACCGTAAGGATCGCCGCGGCAATCGCGAGGAGTGACCTCGTTCCCCACAGGATCGGATGGCCGATGAAACCGAGAGGACCGTACGTAAACACAACGTCGCGACCGAAACTCAACCCGCTGCCGTACGCGAGCACCAGACCGGCTTTCCACGACGAATCCGGATCGAAGGCCGGAACGCTGTCCATCGCCGGAAAAAACACTAGGGCCGAAACCGCTGGCCAGAGGTACTGCGAGGGCCGTTTGAACCGAGGTGAGTCGACTTCGGTTTCACTGGTCACAGAGGAACGTTAGTCACGGTGATTACCCTTAGGTGGACATGTCTTCCCCGCGCATTTTCCGCAGTCGCCTGAAATCCATGATGGGAACGACCGGTTTTCGGTGCGCGATGGCCTATGCCTTCATTCGTATGAGCTTGGCGATGTATGCCGAACCTCGTTCATTCCCGACGTCGTGGAGGTTTCGCTGGCACGGACTGCAGACCACGGAGCCGTATGGTGTCTCTGCGCTCCACTCCCTCGCTCGGACACCGACCGGCGCAGTGTTCGTGCAAACTTCGATCGCGATCGGTTGCTGGGTTTGGATGTTGCGCGAACTCCTACGGGCGCTGGGCAGAACCACGTTGCTCGGGCGAGTGCTTGTCGGCTTCTTGGCCTTCGTTTCGCTAAGCGCACCTATCGTCGTCTGGGATCGATCGCTCCTGCCCGAAAGTCTCAAACTGTCCATCGTCAGTGCCATAGCCGCGGCATGGATGATGATCCAGCGACGCCGTGGGGATCGAGTCTCCCAGTCTTGCGCCATCGCGGTGTTGGTGTCGGCGGCTCTCGTCTCCAGCGTCCTCTTCGTGTTTCTCGCTGTTCCCGTTGCCCTTGCGGCGACATATCGAATCTGGCGGGCGCGTGGACTCGCTGCGGTCGGCGCAGGCATCGTCCTCCTGTCGGCCCTCGCGTTCTGGCCATCGACGATTCGTTCTGGACCGGTCGGAT
>JANOWU010000234.1:0-7887 GCA_031418035.1 Acidimicrobiia bacterium | reverse complement strand
CCGCAGCCCGAGCGCGTCGCTGTTGGGCGTCTCGATCCAGATCGTTCCGCCTGGACGGAGCAAATCATGGCAGCGTTCAAGCACCCGAACCGGATCATGAAAATGTTCGATGGTGTGCGACAGCGTGATGTAATCAAACGGTCCGTCGACTTCTTCGACCGTTCCACGAACGACTGCCCGTATCCGGCGTACGAGACGCTCCGTAGCGAAGCGCCCGTATGGCGGGATCCGAAGACCGGTATGTACGTGTTCACCCGCTTCGACGACGTGAAGATGATTCTCCTCGACACGGCGAGGTTCTCAAGCGTTCGGTCCTCGCGCCGACCCGGGAAGATCGGCGAGAAGGTCCTCGCGCTGTACCGGGAAAAGGGATGGGTTCCGGCGGCCACGCTGGCGGGACGCGACGACCCGAACCACAAGCAGATGCGGACGCTGTTCAACCATGCCTACCGCCCCAACCGCATCAAGACCCTCGAACCGCTCATCGACTCGTTCTCGCATCAACTCATCGACGCGTTCATCGACGAGGGCCACTGCGACTTCGTGTCGGCCTTCGCTGTTCCCCTTCCTCTCCAGGTCATCGCCGTGCAGGTCGGTGCGAACATCGATGACATATGGCGGATCAAGGCATGGACCGACGCGTGGGTCCAGCGCCTCGGCATGATGCAGACCCCAGAAGAAGTGATCTGGTCCACGGAGATGGAGATCGAGGCTCAGCACTACTTCCAGGCGATCTTCGAGCGCCTACGCGAGGAACCTAACGACACGTTGCTCAGCGACCTTGTTAACACGGTGATTCCCGAGTGGGGACGTCCCCTGACCGACGAGGAGTTGCACGCCGAGATGATGGCCGACACGTTCGTGGGCGGTTCCGAGACCACGACCAACGCACTCTCCGGCGGCGTTCGCCTGCTGATCGAACACCCCGAGCAGTGGGCGTTGCTGAAGTCTGATCCCGAGAAGTACCTTCCGGTGCTGGTCGAGGAGGCTGTTCGTCTGGAGAGCCCCGTGCAGGCACTATTTCGGACGGCTGGCGTCGACATGACGCTGCACGGCGTCGACATTCCTGCGGGGTCGATGATCAGCATTCGGTATGCGGCGGCCAATCGCGACGAGCGGATTTTCGAGGAAGCGGAGCGCTTCGATCTCGACCGCAGCGATTCACGTCAGCATCTCGGCTTCGGGCACGGCATCCATCACTGTCTCGGGGCCCCGCTGGCGCGTCGGGAACTGCTGCACGGTTTCCGAGCTGTCGTCGAGCGGATCGACGAGATGTGGTTCCTCGACGGCAACGACTTCTCCATAGCCCCGAACTACAGCTTGCGGGCGCTGAATCGTTTGCATATCGGGGTACGTCCGACCTGAACACGGTCTGAGCGCAGTGGAAACAACCGGAAACAGGTTCGACGTAACGAGAGAGTGCAATTCGACACAGAGTTGCTATGCTGTACCGGTAGATGGAACTGTTCCACTCTGCGGATTTTTAGCCCAGCTCACAATGTGCCGATGGAGACGTCTATGAGTGACGCCGACGATCAAGAACTAGACCTTTCCAGCCTCAACGACGAGGACCTCGTGTCACAGATGCACGATGACCTCTACGACGGCATGGCACCCGAAATCGCCGAGGGGACGCAGCTGCTGCTTGACCGCGGCTGGAGCGCCCAAAAAGTCCTCGACGAGGCCCTTGTCGAGGGCATGCGCATCGTGGGTATCGACTTCCGCGATGGCATCTTGTTCGTCCCCGAGGTGCTTCTCTCGGCGAACTCCATGAAGGCGGGCATGGAGTTGCTACGCCCGATCCTCGCGTCGACCGGCGCCGAACCAATCGGGACCGTCGTCATCGGAACGGTGAAGGGCGACATCCACGACATCGGCAAGAACCTTGTCGCCATGATGCTCGAAGGCGCCGGGTTCGAGGTGTTCGACCTCGGCATCAACACCGACGTCTACAAGTATCTCGGTGCCATCGAAGAGCACAAGCCTGACATCTTGGGCATGTCGGCCCTGCTCACCACCACCATGCCGTACATGAAGGTCGTCATCGACACCATGAAGGAACGTGGCATGCGCGACGACTACATCGTGCTGGTCGGAGGGGCTCCGCTCAACGAAGAGTTCGGAACCGCAATCGGTGCCGATGCGTATTGCCGCGACGCGGCAGTGGCTGCCGAAACCGCGAAGAGCCTCGTCAAGAAGCGCCGCGGCCACGCGGCCTAGCTGCACCCCGAAACCATGAGCGACACCGATCCCGGTTCTCCCGACGCTGCACCACGCAGTGCCCGTCGAGGTCGGGGCGCGGAGTCACCGCAGATCATCGTGATTTCGTGGCGTGACATTCCCGCGCAGGTGAACGCGCAACAGGGTCGCGATCGCCAACAGGTGATCTTGTCGGGCAAGTTCCAACGCGCCATCGACCGGGCCAAACGCAAGGCCAAGATCTACACGGCGCATGAAGACATTGCACAGTGGAGCCGGGCGAGTCGACCATGCGGCCTCGACCTTGCGGCGGAAGCGCTGGCGGAAGCGACGCTTCTCGAAAACCGCTACACCAAGGAACACCTCGGACGCCTCGGCTTTCTCGGTGGTTGGGAGCCTGAGAACAAACCGGCCGACGAGGTGCTCGACGAATCCGACGACGGCGAACCCGACGACGACGAGCCCGAAGATCCCGCAACCGACTCGTCGGACTGGGGGACCTGGTCCTCGAAGCCCGAGGAGCAAGTGAACCCGCTCGCCGACGCCGCAGCACCCACCGAATCAAACGGAGAACAGTCATGACACATACCATCTTGAGTTCGGCAACCAAAGAGGTTGTGATCGGCTTCGACCGGCCGTTCGTGATGATCGGTGAACGTATCAATCCGACCGGCCGCAAGCTGCTCGCTGAAGAGATGAAGAAGGGGGACTTCAGCAGGGTGGAGGCCGACGCGCTCGCTCAGGTAGCGGCCGGAGCGCAGATGCTCGACGTAAATGCTGGCATCCCCCTCGCCGATGAACCGGCGCTCCTGGCCCGTGCGATTCAACTCGTGCAGGCCATCACCGACGTTCCCCTTTCGATCGACTCCTCGATCATCGAGGCCCTCGAAGCGGGTCTCGGCGTGTACGTCGGAAAACCTCTCGTGAACTCGGTGACGGGCGAAGACGAGAACATGGAACGCGTTCTTCCTCTCGTGAAGAAGTACGGCGCCGCAGTCGTTGCGATCTCCAATGACGAGACGGGCATCAGCATGGATCCCGACGTCCGCTTCGAGGTCGCGCGCAAGATCGTGAACCGCGCCGCCGACTATGGAATCCCGTCCTCAGACGTCGTCGTCGATCCTCTCGTGATGCCGATCGGAGCGCTCGGACAAGCCGGCCAGCAGGCCTTCACGTTGATTCGTCGGCTCCGCGACGAGCTCAAGGTCAACACCACCTGCGGTGCGTCCAACGTCAGCTTCGGACTCCCGAACCGCCAAATCGTGACTGGCACATTTCTGGCCATGGCGATTGGTGCCGGTATGACTTCCGCAATCATGAGCCCGCTTCACGACGAGGTTCTCAAGGCGGTCATGGCCGCCGACGTCTTGGCGGGGAACGACGCTGATTGTGCCGCATGGATTCGGGCGAACCGCGATCCCAACGCGGCAGTCGGTGCTCGCGGCGAGCGCACTGGCCGCCGCAACCGCTCGTAATACGCGCGCTTACTACCCTCCCCACCGCCATGGTCCACGTCGTTTTCACTCCTTCTGGTCTCCATACTGAGGTTGAAACTGGCGCGACCGTTCTCGATACGGCCCGGGCACTCGGCGTCGACCTCGATACCGTGTGCGGCGGCAGAGGCATCTGTGGACGCTGTCAGATCGTCCCGAGCACGGGTTCGTTTCCGAAATGGAACATGGTGGTTGGGCCCGACGCCCTGAGCGCTCCCTCAGAGACGGAGACGAACTATCGCGGGCGGCGGCCGCTCGGCGCCGGAAACCGACTCGGCTGCGCTGCGCACATCATCGACGATGTGGTCATCGACGTACCGGCGGAGAGCCAGGTACACCGCCAGGTCGTTCGCAAGTCGGTGGATCTCGCGGATGTCGTCGTGGATCCCGTCGTGACGTTGGCGTTCGTCGAGTTGGGGCGAAACGACGACGGAGTGAGCGCTGCTGAATTGCTCAGCGCGCAGATGAAGTTGCAGCATGGCCTCGACGTCGTCGTCGATGCGAGGGTCTTTCCTACGCTCGTCTCGGTCACGCAAAAGGAATACGGCGAACTCACTGTTGGGGTGAAGGGCGACCGAATCATCGGGGCCTGGCCCGGCTTCATCGACACCGTCTACGGGGTTGCCGTCGACATCGGCTCCACCACGATCGCCGGTCACCTCTGTGAGCTTCGAACCGGCGAGATCGTGGCTACCGGCGGTCGCATGAACCCACAGATCCGCTTCGGCGAGGATCTGATGAGTCGGGTGTCGTATGTGATGATGAACCCCGGCGGCGAGCGAGACCTCACCTCGGCCGTCCGCAATGCGCTCAACGAGTTGGTCGCCGAGTTGGCCGACGACGCGAAGATCGACCCGTCGACGATCGTCGAGTTGGTGCTCGTCGGAAATCCGGTCATGCATCACCTGCTCCTCGGGTATGACTCCGTGCCGCTCGGACAGGCACCGTTCACGCTGGCGACGAGTCGTGCGGTGGAGGGTCGGGCGACGGATCTTGACCTCGATCTCGTGTTTGCGTCGTACTACGTGGGTCCCTGTATCGCCGGACACGTCGGTGCCGACACGACAGCAGCGATGTTGGCCGAGGGGCCTCACCGTGGCGCAGAGTGGCAACTGTTGGTCGATGTCGGCACCAATGCCGAGATCGTGCTCGGGAACAGCGAGATGAGCTATGCGGCGTCGTCGCCGACAGGCCCGGCCTTCGAAGGAGCCCAGCTGACGTGCGGGCAGCGCGCCACCGCCGGGGCAATCGAACGTGTACGTATTGATCCTCAGACGCTGGAGCCGCGTTTCAAGGTGATCGGGTCAGATCTCTGGTCCGATGAACCCGGCTTCGATGAGTCCGTGGCCGACACCGGCATCACCGGGATCTGCGGCTCGGGCATCATCGAAGTGGTGGCCGAAATGTACCTGGCCGGAGTCATAGATCCCGACGGGGTCGTCGACAGTGCGAACGCCGCCCGCACGAGCCGGGTCGTCGAAGAGGGTCGTACGTACACCTATGTTCTTCACGACGACCCGCAGCGTCGCATCGTGGTCAGTCAGAACGATGTCCGGGCGATCCAACTGGCGAAGGCGGCACTTCGCGCCGGTATCGACCTGCTCATGGAGCATGCCGGCGTTGCGTTCGTAGGTGACATCCGGCTGGCCGGTGCGTTCGGGGCGCACATTTCCCCCCTCCACGCGTTGGTGCTCGGTCTCGTGCCCGACTGCCCAGTCGAGGGTGTCCGGGCGGTCGGAAACGCCGCCGGGGGAGGTGCGGTTCGCGCGCTGCTCTCGAAATCTCTGCGGAGCGAACTCGAGGCGCTCGCTCGCGCCGTCACCAAGATCGAGACTGCCACCGAGCCCCGGTTCCAGGAATTGTTCGTTCATGCCATGGCATTTCCGCACGCCATCGACCCCGCTCCGAATCTCTCGGCGCTCGTCACGTTGCCCGCTCGTAAGGCGGTCGCCGACGCCGGAGGACGACGTCGCCGTGGCGGCCGGTCCGCTGCTGCGGAAGCGAGTTCTCCCGTATCGCCAACTACGCTTCACCCTCTCGAAGGAGTCAGCTCATGAGCGCATCTGTCGGACGTAGAACAGGTGGGCGGTCCGCCCGACAAGAGCTCCGAGCGTCTCACGCCATCGCACGAGTTCCGTTCCTCACACGGACGCTGAAGCCGGTCGAGATGCTCTCCGACGAGGGACTCTCGATCATCGAGGAAAACGCCAATTCGGTGCTCGAACGAGTTGGCGTCATGATCCGCGACTATCCGAGCGCGCTCGAGGTTTTTCGCAACGCCGGGGCCGACGTCGACGGTGAGCAGGTTCGTTTCCCCGATGGCCTCGCCCGCAAAATCGTGCAGGCGTCCGCGCCTCGTATGTACACACAGCATGCCAGAAACCCAGAGAACAACGTCCAGATCGGTGGCGACGCCACGGTGTTTGCGCCGAACTACGGCTCGCCGTTCGTGCACGATCTCGACAGTGGCCGTCGCTATGCCACGCTCCACGACTTCCAGAACTTCGTGAAGCTCGCGTACATGTCGCCGAACCTCCACCATTCAGGTGGAACAGTGTGCGAACCCGTCGACGTTCCCGTCAGCAAGCGTCACCTCGACATGGTGTACTCCCATATCAAGTACTCCGACAAGGGCTACATGGGATCGGTGACCGCAGGCAGCCGAGCGGCCGACAGCGTCGAACTCTCCCGCATTGCCTTCGGCGGCGACCTTCAAGATCGCACCGTGATGACCAGCCTGATCAACGCATCGTCGCCGCTCGTTTGGGACGCCACTATGTTGGCGGCGGCGGAAACGTATGCGCGTGCAAACCAAGCCTGCATCATCACGCCGTTCATCCTCGCCGGCGCAATGGCCCCAACGACGTCGGCCGGCGTTGCCACGCAGACGCTCGCCGAATCGCTCGCCGGCATGGCGTTTTGTCAGCTGATCCGTCCGGGCGCACCGGTGATCTTCGGGTCGTTTGCGTCGTCTATGTCGATGCAAACGGGCGCGCCAACATTCGGTACGCCCGAGCCCGCCATGGTCCTCTACGTGGTTGCACAACTTGCCCGACGACTCGGTGTTCCGTTTCGTAGTGGTGGCTCGCTGTGTGCATCGAAACTTCCCGATGCGCAAGCTGCCTATGAGAGCGCTGCGACCATGTTTCCGACGGTCATGGGGGGCGTGAACTTCGTCCTGCACGCCGCTGGTTGGCTCGAAGGCGGCCTCGCTATCGGCTACGAGAAGTTCGTGCTCGACGACGATCAACTCGGCATGTTCACGACCTTTACGAAGGGCCTGGACATGTCGCCCAACGGCCTCGCGCTCGATGCCATTTGTGAAAACCCACCCGGGCAGCACTTCCTCGGCACCGCGCACACGCTCGCGAACTTCGAGACGGCCTTCTGCCGCTCGGAGACGGCCGACAACAACAGCTATGAACAATGGAGCGAAGAAGGCTCGCTCGATGCAGCACAACGGGCCAACGCGATCTGGAAGAAGCGCCTGGCCGCCTACGAACCACCACCACTTGACGATGCCATTGACGCGGAGCTTTGCGACTTCATTGCCCGCCGAAAGGCCGAACTCCCGAACGAAATGGCTTGAACCATGTCTTTGTTGCAATCCGCCCGCTTTGAGATCATCCCGCTGAAGTCCGCTGACGCGGCCATCGCGGCGCTACCGCCCAGGAGCGAGGTGTCGGTCACCTGTTCGCCAGCGAAAGGGATCGCCGCCACGATCGAACTCTGTGAACGCGTGCTGGCTCACGGCCATCATCCAGTCCCGCATTTCGCGGCTCGTATGGTCGAAGGACCTCAGCATGTTGCATCGCTGGCGACCTCGCTGCGCAACATGGGTATCACCGAGCTGTTTGTCGTCGGCGGTGATCAGCCCGATCCGCTTGGTCCGTACGTTGATGGACTGGGGTTCCTGCAGGAGTTGCTCACGCACGATCACGGGCTCACGGCGATCGGTTTTCCCGCTTACCCGGATGGCCATGGTGTCATTCCTCGAGGACCGCTTCGAGATGCGATGTTGGCGAAAACTTCACTGGTCGAGTCTGCGGGCCTTCGTACCTTCGTAAGTACGCAGATGTGTTTCGATTCGGCGTTGTTCGAAAAGTGGCTCCGAGCCGAACGACGATCAGGCTTCACGCCACCCGTTCACCTGGGTGTTCCCGGTGTCATCGACAAGCTGAAGCTCATGACCATG
>JANOWU010000233.1:0-8480 GCA_031418035.1 Acidimicrobiia bacterium | reverse complement strand
CTGCCCACCCCAGCATGTCTGCGGCGGCTCGGACCAGAAACGGCAGACGTGTTTTCGTGAGCACCTTTGCGACCACACTCACGTGTGAGACACCGATCGTGCCCGCATCAACCGCGTCGGACCACCCAGGAAGTTTCGTGTACACCTGAGCATGCGCTACACGTTGCTCACCTTCAGTAGGCCGCGCGTGCGTGTTGAAGGCGAGCCATTCCGAAACGTTGCGGTACCCGTCTTCGCGAATGGTCGGTGATTCCGAAAACGTGGCGACAATATGTGTGCATATCTTGTCGAATTGATCAACCAAAGCACGTGCGGCCGTCACGTTCGCTGCTGTTAGGACCGCGCCGTTTTGCAGGCTGGCGACAACCGACAGTGCCGCAGACTCAGCAAGCTCAAGAGAGTGGTCGAGAGACGATTCCACGTACACATCGTATCGCGATACCACGAACGTATGTTCGACACAATTCGCGAAGCAGCCCGAATCAACCGAAACCCCCATCTCACCCGTCGTTTTCCCGCACTTCGAACGTGGACGTTTCGACGAGCCGAGTCCACGCGCGTCCATGAAGGGACACACGGCGCTTACCGTGAATTACCTGCGGTGAAGCGATCGCTCTTGAAGCGCAGGTCCCCGCGAACCACACGCCGTAGGGTTTGGATTTCGCGGAAGCCGCCGAAACCGATTTCGTCAGTTCGAGTACTGCAGAATTCGGAATGAGCCCCGAAGGCGACCGGTCGAACCGAACACTCTCACCCGGTGCGAGCTGGTTCCGCGATGCCTACTCGGCGGCTGCGCCGACGAAGATCTCGGTCACGAGGTTGTCGGTGAGACTGAAGATGATCCCGTCGAAGACCGACCCGATGACAATCTTCTGGGCGTCAGACTCTTCAGTGTTCACCGACGGGCCATAGGCCGCCATGACGTCCTCTTTGGTGGCCCCTAGTCCGATGCCTTGATTCGTCTTCAGCGCTGAAGGCTTCGAAATCGTGAGTGCACGTAGATTTGGTGCAAGATCTTCTGCGATTGCCGACAACTTGGCGCTTACTCCGCGGCCGTCAAATGTCCACGTCGTCGCATATTCACCGGTTGCCGCTTCCAATACCGGTTTGGTCTTCGACGACGGCTGAACACCGATCTGGCGGACCAGGTCGTCGGCGCTGAGCCCGAGTGGGAGCCCGTCGATTCCAAAGCTTGTCTGTTCGATTGACGAACCCGGGGCGGGCACGGCGGCGGTGATTGTTGTCACGAGGTCGACCTCTTCGGTGTCGGCGCAGTCGGGGGCACCTTGACACGACGCCGTGAGGATGTTGGTCCGCTCGGTCGTGTAGGTGACCATGACGCCGATCAGCGAGGTTGCGTCGGCATTCCCGCCGCCGCACAGTTCGAACGAACCGGGAAGGGTCAGCGACCCACCCGATGTTTCCAATTCGACGTAGCACGCTGCGTCGCCGGCCTGGAGGGCCACGAGCTTTCCGGCGCCCGACGCGCCCGCAACCGCGTCGGTGCCGGTCACCTCAGTGTTCGACGTCGGATTCGAGGTGGGGTTCGGCGTGGAACCCGGCGTGGAATCCGAGGTGGAATCCGAGGTGGCCAGCGTCGTGGCGGGGGCCGTTGTCTCCGACACTGCCGTGTCCACCGATTCTGAGGACGAACAGGCCGTCGCAAGGAGGCCGGTGAGGCCGACAACCACAACGACGGCAGCTCGGAGGACGGGTCGGCGGCACAGGTTGGCATGCATGGTCGAAAACCCTAGAGCGCGGGTTGGCCCGGGCCGGACCACAGGGGCGTTCCTGGCGAGGTCTGAGGAAAACTGCCGCTGTTCGTAGGTCCGGGGAGTTGTTACTATCTGGATAGGAGAAATTCCACCCCGGACTTTCGCCTCTCGCAGCAGCACATTGGAGCCAAGATGACGAACACGATCGACGATCTCGACCTTGGAAAATACAAGTTGGGCTGGAACGACGAGGTTGACTACGTCTTCACGCCCAAACGTGGGCTCAGCCGCGAAATCGTGGAGGAAATGTCGTGGATGAAGGGTGAGCCCGAATGGATGCGCAAGTTCCGTCTGCGTGCGCTCGACGTCTTCAACCGCAAGCCCATGCCCAATTGGGGCGGCGACATGTCGGAGATCTTCTTCAACGACATCTTCTATTACATCAAGCCGACCGACAAGCAGGTCGACTCGTGGGAAGCCCTTCCCGAGGCCGTCCGCAAGACCTACGAGAAGCTCGGCATCCCCGAGGCGGAGCAGAAGTATCTCGCCGGCGTGACCGCGCAATACGAGTCCGAGGTCGTGTTCCACTGCAATCGTGAGGATCTCGAAGCCAAGGGCATCATCTTCACCGACATGGACACCGCGCTGCGCGAGTACCCCGAGATCGTGAAGCGCTACTTCTCCACGATCATCCCGATCGCCGACAACAAATTCAGCGCGCTGAATAGTGCCGTGTGGTCAGGCGGATCGTTCATCTACGTGCCACCGGGTGTGGAAGTCGACATGCCGTTGCAGGCCTACTTCCGCATCAACAAAGAGAACATGGGGCAGTTCGAACGTACGCTTATCATTGCCGACAAAGGATCGAAAGTCCACTACATCGAAGGGTGCTCGGCGCCGGTGTACACCTCCGATTCGCTGCATTCCGCCGTCGTGGAACTTGTCGCGCTCGAAGGCGCACACATCACCTATTCGACGATCCAGAACTGGTCGAACAACGTGTTCAACCTGGTGACGAAGCGGGCTCGGGCCGACGCCGAAGCGCGGGTCAGTTGGATCGACGGCAACATTGGTAGCCGCCTGACGATGAAGTACCCGGCCATCTACCTCATGGGTCCGAAGGCACACGGTGAGGTGCTGAGCGTCGCCTACGCCGGCGAAGGTCAGCATCAAGACACCGGCGCCAAGATGGTCCACGCCGCGCCGGAGACGACCAGCCAGGTGGTGTCCAAGTCGATCTCGAAAGACGGCGGTCGCACCAGCTACCGAGGCTTGGTCCGAGTGGAAGAGGGCGCGGAAAACGTGAAGTCGCACGTGCAGTGCGATGCACTCATCCTCGACGATCAGTCCCGCAGTGATACGTACCCCTACATTGAGCGCAACCCCGGCGTAAACGTCGCCCACATCGGGCACGAAGCGACCGTTTCAAAGGTTGGCGACGATCAGCTGTTCTATCTGCAAAGCCGGGGCCTCTCGAAGGAACGTGCCACGGCAATGATCGTGAACGGTTTCATGGAGCCCGTGACCCGGACGCTGCCGATGGAGTTTGCGGTCGAATGGAGCCGCCTCGTGGAACTCCAGATGGAAGGTTCGGTCGGCTAGACCGACCCCTCTACTTCACCGTGAAGTCTTCGCCTTCGGAGAAGCTGAAGTCTTCACCCTCGGAGAAGAAGTCGTCGTGCCCGCCGCTGGCGATGGTCGACGTCGAATCCTGACCGGCAATCGGCACATCGATAGGGTTGCCCGAGGGCGACTCTACCGATGGCGTCGTGTTCTCGACGGTGACCGCCGGAATCGTCGGCTTCGGCGTGTCGTCGCGTAACTGGAGAAAGGCGACCAGCAACAGCCCGAGAGCCAAGAGAGCGCCGGCGGCGATTCGCAACACCTTCGTCGAGCGCTCACTGAGACTTTCGGCGAACGAGGCGTTGGGAACGTCCTGCTTGGCAAACACCGCGGCGAGGCGGCCCTTCTTCATGATCTTGGCCGGGGTCTTCGACTCCTTGGTGACCCGGTCGATCGTCGAACGCTCGAAGCCGCTGAGGTCGGGGAGCGGTTGCGCAGTGATATCCGCAATGGGGCCGCGCGGAGTTGCGAACGCGCCGACCGGGTCCTCGGTCGCCGTAGCGCTCGCGGCGGCAAGCGCAGGTGCGTCGGTGAGCGCGTCGGTCTCCGCGTCGATCGGGGGCACTGCCGCCAAGTTGGCCGCAGCAATACGGAATTTCTCGGTCTGGCTCTCGAACGACGGCTCCGCCTGTTTGGCGGCGGCCGCTATAGGATCCCACGTCGCGTGCTGCATGTTCTCGAATCGGTCCGGTGCGCCGGTGAGGATGGCTCGCAGCTCCTCGAGGCTGACGTCCTTGGTCGGTGCCGGGGTAAACGCCTCGAGATCGGGCAGGGGCAAATCGTCGACCGTTGAGGTGACGGCAGGCAGGTCTAACGATGCGACCTCGCCGGAAAATGGGTTCGACGGGGTCGGAGCGCTCACGGGCGTCAACTCGATTGCGTCCTCATCCGTGGTGAATGAGGCCGTATTGGGGAACGCTGGTGGCGTGGACGTCAGCGGCGTCGAAGGCAGCGCGCCCGACGGCAGGGGAGCCGAGAACGGCGGCGTCGAGGTGAGCGCGCCCGAAGGGAAGGGAGGGGCGGAGAGGGGGGTCGACGTCAGAGACGAGATCGGTGGAGTCGACGTGAGCGAAGCGGAGAGCGGCGGGGCGGAGAGCGGTGGCGCGAAAGGCCCCGGCCCGGGGTCATCAACGGGCTGAAAACCGGCGAAGGAGGGCCCGGTCGATTTGGTGGGGTCGTTGCTCTGCTGCAGCACGCGCCTGGCCCGCCCAAGTCTGGATTTCGGGGCGTCGTCCGGAGTCGATAGGGCCATTCCCATGTCCATTCGCGAATCAGAGGGTGCAGAAATCGTACCGGTGAACGGCGTTTGTTGGCGAGGGACTCCAGGCGCGCTCGATGGAGCGTCATCCGCTGGCTCGAACTCGTTCTCGAAACTGTTCATTGGACCTTCTCGTTGATCTCCGGTATCGGCCGACCGGTCATCGTCTCTACCTTCGGCCGAATCCACGTTCACCTTTACGACTTCGGTGGGTCTGTGCGGTCCAGGAAGGCATTTTTCCCGTCCGACGGGTGCCCGCCGGCGGGTTCGGACCCCCCGACTGCTGCGGGATCGGGCCGGTGCTCGTTTGCCGGTGCGCACAGTAGAATGACACTCCCGGTCTCGTGCCGCTGGATTCAAAAGGACTGATTTCGCTGGCTTCTCCACTGTTGTTCGATGACCTTGTTGGCCGATTGGCCACGTCGGAGGTCCCGACCGAAGCCGAAGAGATCTGGCGTTATTCACGCATCTCTTCAGTGAACTTTTCCGACTTCGCGTCGGTGTCTTCGTTGGCTGCCACCTCCACGATTCCCTGGACGGCGTCGGCATCGAGTGCTCGGCTCATTCCTGTTCAACGCGACGTCTTCAGCTCACTGGTCAGCGTGGTGGGTGAACCACAGGAGCTCGTGATCCCGTCCGGAAAAGCGATTGCCGAACCGATCGTCTTCTCCACGGATGTGCCGGCTGAACTGGCAGGAACGGCGATCGTCTCGCGGGTGGTGATCACCGCAGGTGAGAATTCGCAGGCGACAATCATCCACCGGGTTCGCTCCGCCGACGTCCGCGCCTTGTACATTCCCGAGGTCGAACTGAATCTGGCGAGTGGCGCCAACATCCGCTATCTGGTGGTGCAGGAACTAGGCCCACAGATGATTCAGATCGCGAACCAGTCCTCCCGTATCGGACGCGACGCAACGCTGTCCTCGATGACGGTGTCGTTGGGCGGTTCCTATGTACGCACGCGATTCGATGCAGCGATGGTCGAGCGAGGCGGACACAACGAACTTCTCGCGGTCTATTTCGCCGAGCGAGAGCAGATGCACGACTTCCGTACGGTGCAGGAACACATCGCCGCTCGCACCACGAGCGACTTGGTGTTCAAAGGAGCAGTGGCGGGGCACGCACGATCGGTGTACTCCGGCCTGATCAAGATCGGCGAGAACGCGCGGGGAACGTCGGCCAATCAGACCAACCGGAATCTGCTGCTGTCCCCCGACGCCTCAGCCGAGTCGGTGCCCAACCTCGAGATCGAAAACAACGACGTGAAGTGCTCGCATGCGTCGGCCATCGGTCCGATCGACGACGATGAGCGGTACTACCTGGAAAGCCGTGGCGTGCCCTCCGACGTCGCTGATCGACTCATAGTGCTCGGGTTCTTCAACGAGCTGCTCGTGCGAATCCCCGATGAGGAGCTACGCGCCCGGCTGATCACGACGATCTCCGAAGCATTCGACCGAAGGAGCATCTCGTGATTGTCGACCTCGGTTGTGCGTCGGCGATGGCTCCGTCCTCGATGGCGGCGCATGCCCTTGTCGATTCAACGGGCGAGGAGCATCGTGTGCTGGTCGTCCGTATCGAAGACACGTTCTACGCCCTTGGCGAAATCTGTTCCCACGCCGATGTGTCGTTCGTCGGAGGCGAAATCTGGCCCGACGACTGCGCCATCGAGTGCCCGAAGCACGGAAGCCTCTTCTCGCTCGAGACCGGCGAGCCGACGACCTTTCCTGCGACCAAACCAGTACCGACCTACGTCGTCTCGGTCTCCGGCGATCAACTGTTGTTGGAGCTCCCATGAACCAGCTCGCCATTCGCGATCTCCATGCATCCATTCCGGGCCGCGAAATTCTGCGCGGCGTCGATCTGGTCATTCCGGCCGGTGAGGTCCATGCGCTGATGGGGCCGAACGGTTCCGGCAAGTCGACGTTGGGCCACGTTCTCATGGGACGTAGCGGCTACGAATCCGTCACGGGATCGGTGACGCTCGACGGGATCGAGTTGCTGAGCCTGCCCACGTGGCAGCGCGTGCAGGCCGGCCTCTTCCTCGGTATGCAATATCCGATCGAGGTGCCGGGCGTGGCCATGGGCGACGTCCTCGAAGCGGCCGTTCGGGCTCGTGGCGAAACGGCAACCACCGAATCGATACGTGCGCGTATGGTTGAGGAGGCAAACCGAATCGGGCTGAACCTGGCCCTGCTCGATCGGGCAATGAACACGGACCTGTCGGGCGGCGAGAAGAAGCGCAACGAAACCGTGCAACTCGGGGTGCTGGAGTCGAAGTACGCCATTCTCGACGAGATCGATTCGGGGCTCGACGTCGACGCGTTGCGCGCCGTCAGCAAGCGTGTTCTTGATGCCGTTCGGGAGCAGTCGATGGGCGTCTTGGTGATCACCCACTACAACCGCTTGTTGGCCGAACTCACTCCCGACGTCGTGCACGTGTTCGTCGAAGGGCGAATCGTGCACACAGCAGGGCCTGAACTGGCGCTCGAGTTGGAGAAGACCGGCTACGAGCCCTACATGCCGGCCAGCACCACCGCAGCCGACGCCGACCCCTTCGCCTAACCACCCCAGATCCCCTTCGCCTAACCACCCCAGATCCCGTTTGGATCGGCGCCCCTTTTGCACTCGACGGGGAGTTGGAGGGGGTACGGCCAGTTAGCTCCACCCACAACACGCCGGCGACCCAGCAACACGCCGTCGAGTGCAAAAGACCGGAGCTCAAGTACGGAGGGGCGGAGCTCGAGTGCGGGGCGGCGCTGACTGGATCAGAGTTCACGCGCACAGGTCCGGGCACGCAGGATCGCAGGATCCTCTCCACCAGATCCACCAGATCCACTCGACGGCGAGTTGCAGAGTGAACGGCGAGTTATTGGTGGAGCTAACTTGCCGTCGGCCCTGCAACTCGCCGTCGAGTGCAAAGGACCGGAGCTCGAGTACGGAACATCGGAGCAATTGGTACGTCGGACGCGGTGACCGTAGGGTTCTGGTCGTATCTCCGACTCGCACACTGATCTGAGGAGCACCTATGCCCACTCGCCCCGTCCTTCGCACCGCGCTCTGCGACCTCCTCGGCATCGAGTACCCGATCCTGCTCGCAGGGATGGGCCCGACCGTCGGCGAGTCGAACCACGGTGTGGCCGGCCCGGAACTCGTGGCGGCGATTTCGAACGCAGGCGGACTCGGGGTTCTCGGCGGCACCGGGTATGGACCCGATCAGATGGAAGAGGCAATCAACAAGATACGTGCACTTACCGACAAGCCTTTCGGGGTCGACATTCTTCTTCCCGTACTCGGCCCACAGAGCGGCAACGATCGCCCGAAAGACGTGCCGATGACGTCATTTATCCCCGACGCCCATCGCGTAGTGGTCGAGCAGATGCGCCAGGCGCTCGGACTCCCGGAGGTTCCTCGTACGCCGAAGGACAGTTCTGACCCCGGAATGGCGAGCGCGCTCTTCAACCCGGGCGCACAGATCGACGTCATAACCGGCATGGGGGTTCCGGTACTCGCTACGGGCCTCGGTGACCCCGCCCCATTCATGGCGCAGCTCCGAAACGCAGGCACAAAGGTCATTTCGCTGGTTGGCAACGTGAAAGCGGCACGTCGAGTGCTGGCTGCAGGTGTCGATGCCGTTGTGGCACAGGGAACTGAAGCCGGCGGGCACACCGGGCGCATCGGCACCCTGGCGTTGGTGCCTCAGGTGATCGACGCCGCGAACGGCGTCCCCGTGGTTGCGGCCGGCGGCATCGGCGACGGTCGAGGACTCGCCGCCGCACTCGCGATGGGCGCCGACGCCGTCTGGTGCGGAACGGTCTTCATCGCCACCGACGAGGCGAACCAGGAGTACTCCCGCAAGGAACGGCTTGTAGCCGCCGATGACGAGG
>JANOWU010000232.1:0-2219 GCA_031418035.1 Acidimicrobiia bacterium | reverse complement strand
CGACCACGGCGTACCTACATCAAACGGCGTCCCATCCGCACTCAACCACACACTCGTGGTCACACAATCACACAGCAACATGTCACGCGTGAACGACGACAGCCGCAACCACTGCGACGTATGCGCAATCCCCGACCCCGCATCAACGAACACCGTCACGTGCGGACGTTCCCCACCAACCACCGAACGATCCTCATTCGCCAACGACTCGTTGGCAATATCGACCAACGCATCATGACGACGCTGCGCTGGAGTCCGATTGTCACCCTCACACGGTTTCGGCATCGCCGATTCAAGAGCCAAACGCAACGCGTCGCCACCCAACGCATCAAGCAGCCCGCTCAAAAGCCACATGCCATTCGCGACAGGAGACAACTGCACCCGACGCTCCTCCTCATGCTCCTTCTCCACCGTCGGCTCGCTCAACGTGTCGTCACACAACGACACCCACTTCGCAACCGCAACCCGAAAATCCTTCAACGACAACGACGTTGCGAACCGCAACAACATCTCCGCATCACGCTGCAAGAAGGGCAAACGACGCCGGTTCAGCACCTTCGCGATCACCTCGACATGCGACGACCCAATCACACCCGCAGTCGCAGCATCAGCCCAACCCGCCAACTCCGCCAACACCAGCGCATGACCAACACGCGTTTCGCCCTCCGACGGACGAGCATGGGTGTTGCCCGCCAACCACTCCGACACGTTCCGAAACCCGTCATCACGAATAACCGGTGACCCGTCAAAGTCCGCGACCGTACGTGTACAGAACAAATCGGCCTGATCCACAATCGCTCGTGCCGCCTTCACAATCGACGCATTCACGACCTCGCCCGAGCAAAGACAATCGGTGGCCGAAGCCAACGCCGACGCTGCAGCCGCAAGATAGTGGTCAATGGAAGATTCCACGTACGCATTGTACCCGACTGACACAAACATATGTTCGAGTTTCCCCCAACAGCGAAAGAAAAATCCCTGGTTACACCACTTTTCGCCCCATTTTTGCAACCGCCGCCCGGAGAGGGCCGCAGGCCGATATCGGGGTTGAAGAAGCTGGTTGTAGCTTTTCGGGTGAAGGCTTTCGGGTTGGAGTAGCGAAACAACGAAACGATGGAACCTAAACGCTTGTCCTCGAAGTCCCGCCGCATCGAACGGCCGATCGACATCACCGATCCGCGGGCCATTCGTGGACGACGTGTTTGGCCCTGGCTCGCCGGCATGGTCACAGCAGTTGTCGTCGTCGCGGTCGTTGCGAGTTCGCCCGAGGAGAAACGCGTCGATCTGATGCGGATAACACGGAGGGCGAATTGGCGCACCGACGTTGGGCCAAAGATCGACGTCGATGAGTGGCTCTTCTATGTTGCTCAACATCGCGAATTCGACAAAACGCGACCGGGGTCGTTTCAAATTCCGGGTATGGGCACGGTCCATGTTGACATCGAGGGCTTCGTGATCTGGACAAAGTATTCCAAGGGGCGCTCTGTTTCGTTCAACTTTGACGGTGCCGACATCTTTGTGACGGATGTAGACGCCGAGATCCAGCGGAAGATGTGCGAAGTTGCGCGCACGCTCGCCGCGCACGTTTCTGACGAGACTGGTCGTCAGGTCTCGTGCGTACCCAGGTGAGTGAGTTCATCTCTCCGGCATCGACCACGGGAACCATTCACTGGCGCAGACCCAACCGGCATAACCCGCAACCACCGCCAGCGAGAGCCCGCCAACCGCCGCCAACGAGAACCCCGGCTCAGCGATACCGGACGCCCTGCGAATCGAGCTCGGCGTGAACCGAATCCATGTTGACCTCATCGAGTTCCACGCCCGCACGTACTGCGAGCGCTGCGGCGATACCGGCCCCCTGACCGGCAACGGCACAACACGCCATGTTCCTCGTCGCCGCGTGCGCGATACGGTCGCCACCGATGGCCCGTCCGGTCACGAGCAGACCACTCACGGCCTTCGGCAGCATCGACCGATACGGTATGTGCATATATCTTCCCGTCGTGGGAAGAATCAGTACTCCGTACCCATCGATGAACTCCGGGTAGATGCCGATCGAATCTTCGAACCGTGCCTCGTGCCGGACGTCGTTCTCCGTGACGTTGTACGTGGCGTCGATCTTGCGGGTGTCGCGAATCCCGATCGTCATTCCGAAGTTTCGTAAGCGCACATTGGAACAACCCGGCGTGTATCGACGCAACGCTTCGATGGCATGCATG
>JANOWU010000231.1:0-13528 GCA_031418035.1 Acidimicrobiia bacterium | reverse complement strand
CGGGCGCTGCGGATTCGACGATCGAAGCAGCACTTGATCGTCTGCGCCCTGGCGACGTTCTTGCGCCGCTCGACGGCAATGGTCACGTGGTGGACGTTGCTCGCAACGCCCGCTCCGGAGACGGGTGGGTCGTCGTGATCGGCACGGCGAAACGCAAAGATCGGCCGGTCTCGCTTCGAGGGGTTGGTCCGACCGGAAAGCTGCTGTCGCTCACGGCTCGTGACTTTCGGTCCGAACCACAAGTCGTCGCGACGTTGCGCCTTCCTTCGCCGTTCAATCCGAACAGTCGCACCTTCGTGCAGGCCACCGCGCATGGGCTTCACCGGGTCATGGAGAAACACGGTGTCAACCGTTCGGGTGAACGGTCCGGGAAGCAACGCGACCGGGCCGACCTGGTATCGCCAACTGTGCCGTCTGACCCGGTGGCCCAGTGTCCAGATCTCAGCACCCACCTACGAGCGCTTCGTCGAATCGAAATTCTCACCCCCGAAGTCGACCGGTTGATGCGGGTGAGTGCGCAGCGATCGCATTCGATCGCGGACGAGTTTGACCGCGTGCTCCAGTTGCTCGAAAAGTTGGGCTACCTCGAGGGTTGGTCCGTCACCGCTGATGGTGACGTTCTCGCCGGCCTGTTCCACGAATCCGATGTCTTGATCGCAGAGTGTCTTCTGGAGGGGATCTTCGATGGCTTGAAGGCGCCACAGTTGGCGGGTTTGGCGTCGGTGTTCGTCTTCGAGCAACGGGGGAGAGGGTCGTCGATGCGTGTGGCGTCGAATGGGCGAAATCGGGGGGAGCGTGGCGCCCGCTCCACTCGTTCGCGCGACGACGGATCGCGTCTTGCTCGCACCGAACTGCCCGCCGGCTTTCCGAAAGTGCTCGTGCCGCGTTGGTGGGACATTGTCGATGTCCAGGCTGAACTCGCGGTGGACCTGGCCGAACATCAGTTGCCCGCACTCCGTGAGGTGGACCCGGGCTTTGTCGCCCTGACCTACCGGTGGGCTTCGGGGCGCTCGCTCAGCGACGTTCTGGAGGATACGGAGTTCGCCGACGCCCCGACCGGCGGCGACTTTGTCCGTACGACGAAATCTCTCGTCGACCTTCTGCGCCAACTGGCGGATGTGGCACCGGTTGCGTCGACGCGTGAGGCAGCATCGCAAGCCTCGGACATGTTGTTTCGTGGCGTCGTGGCATCGTCGTCGGTTTCGTCACGGTCGGCCGCCGGGGCCCGGCCCGCCGTGGACGATGTCGCCACTGTCGCGACTGTCGCCACTGTCGCGACTGTGGTGCCTCCGCCCGACCTGAGCGCGCAGCACTCACCGTCATGACCATTTCCAAGGGAGAGGTGTGGGGCGTGGTCGCGCCGCTCCCTTCCGGTGCTGCCGTGGTGAACTCCGACGCCGACCTCGCAGAGCATCTTGGGAACGGCGTCAGGAGCGGGGTTCCCGCCATCGTTGGTCTTACCGGCGGCGCAATCTGGGAGCTCCTGGGTGGTGCGTCGCTCGCCGGCCGGCTCCACACACCAAACGCCTACACCTTCCCCATCGATCTCGGCGTGGTGTCGGGCCCGGGAATCGTCGAAACATCCTTCGTCAACCATGTGGTCGCTCATTCAAGGAGCTGGAGGAAGGGTGTGGCGGTCCTCAATGGCCAGGTCGTGGCGGGCCTGCGCCTCGGCCATCGATCCCATGTCAACGACGGAGCGCTCGACCTCACGTCGTGGTCACTGCGCCTGCAGGAACTCCGCGCCGTGCGGAGCCGTGCGACGGTCGGCGCGCACACCCCGCACCCTCGGATCGAGGAGCGTCGGGTGCGAAGTTTCGAGGTGGTGCTGGGGCGCAGACTTCGAATCGAGGCTGACGGCGTACGCATCGGCGAGGCATCGTCGTTCGACGTGCGAGTTGTGCCCGACGCCGGATTTGTGGTCGTGTAGGCCTGTGAACGCCGCTACAACACTTCGAGACGGAACGGGCGTCGCAACCGGCTGCGATACCACGCAAGGACCCCGTCACCGCGGATCGAGGGTCCACCACAGGGCACGGCCCAGTTCTTAAGTTGGACTGCGGTGCTGCTCACAACTCCCGAATCCTTCACGACCGAAGAAGCCGACATCTTGCGTCGGTACTTCACCAATTTGGACCAGCCCGTCTTCGCGCTGGTCAATCTCCCGGAAGTGGTGAAAGGCGCGCTGTTCGCCCGTTATTCACGTTCGGCCAAAAGCCTCCGACGACTGTTCCTCGATGAGTTCGTCGGCGAACTCGACATCAGTGGCGACACGACCATTGATGCAACCATCGGCGTGGCCCGCGCCGAGCAGCTGTATGAAAAGGTGTTCCTCGAATATGGCGACGACTCGGTCGCGCAGCTGGGCGGGGTGCACCTTGCGTGTGAGCAGGCGTCGAACATCTTGACGAAGGTGCTCGAGCGCGGCCGGTTGATGTCCTATCTCGAGCAGTCGACTCGCTACATCGCCTACGACTCGCGTTCTGATGGTCGGTTCCGGTACTTCCGCGACGCCAACGTGTTGATGTCGAATCTCGGGGCGCGATACGTCGGTGACATGGATCGGTTGTTCGATTCCTACAGCGAGTTACTTCCCGTCATGCAGGATCACTTTCGGGCCCAGTTCCCGAAGGCGCCGGAGGATTCCGACATGGTGTGGCGTCAGGCGACACGGGCGAAGGCGTTCGACGCTGTCCGCGGCATCCTGCCTGCTGCGTCGCTGTCGAACGTAGGGATCTACGGATCGGGGCAGGCCTACGAGGCGCTCCTCCTACGCATGCGTGCGCATCCGCTTCCTGAGGCACGCGAATACGCCTCGCTGATGCTCACCGAGCTGCGCAAGGTCATCCCGTCGTTTCTTCAGCGCGTCGACCGTCCTGAGCGTGGCGGCGCATGGGTCAGCTACCTCGACGCAAACAGAACGAACAGCGCGAGCATCGCAGCGGAACTGTTTGCGTCCGAGACCGACGACGATGACCCGACCATTCCGACGTCTCATGTCAGCCTCGTCGATTTCGACCCCGAGGGCGAAGACAAGATGATCGCCGCGATGCTCTATGAGTCGTTGGACTTGCCCGAGAGCCGAATCCTCGATCGTGTCCGCACGTTTTCTCACGACGACAAGATGAGGGTCATCCGGGCATATGTAGGTACGCGTACTAATCGCAGGCATCGGCCGGGACGTGCGCTCGAACGCACCGACTACCGCTTCGACGTGCTCTCGGACTACGGGGCCTTTCGTGACCTGCAACGTCACCGAATGCTCACCATCGAGTGGCAATCGCTGTCCCCGGCCCACGGCTACACGCTGCCCGAGAGCGTGGTCGAAGCCGGAGCGGAAGCGGCCTTCGATGCGGCGATGGAACGCTCGGCCGAGCTCTATGACGCAATGGTTGATCGCTTCCCCCACGAAGCCAGTTATGCCGTCTCGCTGGCGTATCGAATTCGCTACGTGATGCAGATGAACGCGCGCGAGGCGATGCACCTCATCGAGTTGCGATCCGGCCCGCAGGGCCACCCGGAGTATCGCAAAGTGGCGCAGGACATGCACGGCCTCATCGCTCGGGTCGCAGGACACCACGCCGTCGCGGAGATGTTGCAGTTCGTCGACTACACCGACGTGGATCTCGAGCGTCTTGAAGCGGAACGGCGAGCGGAACGAAAGCGCACGGCGGCAGGCGCGTAGCTCCGAAGAGCCGGAGCGTCGTTGCGCCTTGGTCGTTCTGACCGGGCTTTTCACCACACTGATCGCAGGTTCATAACCGAAAGTGCTCAAGGAATTCGCAACTGAAGCCGATATCAGGTCCATGATTCGACGGTCTCATGCGTTTGCGTTCGCAGCATTGGTCTCCCTGCTGGTGATTCTGTTTGGCGTCATCAGCCTGCCCCGAGTTGGTCTTGCCGAGGCGCAGGCCGCGACGACGCCCCGGGTGTACGTCGTGCGAAGCGGCGACTCCCTGTCGGCCATAGCGCGTCGATTCGACGTCACTGTTGCCGCCCTTCGCAAAGCGAATCCTCGCATCGGCGCCGCAGGCGTCATTCGCATCGGCGAAACAATCGTTGTACCGAAGGCGCAACGCGCCACGGGCTTGCCGGCCACGATTCGACAGGACCCACAGCGTCTGCGGTTGCGTCCGGTAATTCGTCACTGGGCGCAGAAGAACGGCATCCCTGCCGACCTGGTCGAAGCGACGCTGTATCTCGAATCAGGCTGGAACCAAGCCCAGATTTCCTCTACGGGCGCCGTCGGCGTCGGACAGATCATGCCGAGAACCGCAGCGTACATAAAGTCGGACCTCATCGGTCGGCGAGCCGGCGGGTTTGCGTTGAATCCAGCCGTTCCCGAACACAACATTCGCATGAGTGCCCGGTACCTACGGCACCTGCTCACGGTCACCGACGGAAACGTCGAATCGGCGCTTCACGGCTACTACCAGGGTTTTGGCTCGATTCGGGCGAACGGACTCTACGACGACTCCAAGGACTACTCCGCAGCGATACAGGCCCTGCGAAAGCGCTTCCGGTCCGACCTCACCGGCGTCGACCACAGATAGCGCCAGCCCGACGGTGGGGCATGCCACGCCGGTGTCACACCGGCGAGTGATGATGGGGTCATGCGAATTGCGGCAATTGGAGACGCCCATCTTGGGCGGACGGCGACAACCGCAACGACCCCCGAAGGGGTGAACCAACGCGAGGTCGACTTCGAACGGTCGTTCTTGGCGGCCGTGGAGCAGGGGCTCGCTGCCCAACCCGAGCTGATGATCTGGCTGGGCGACGTGTTCGATCATCCGCGTCCCAACTACCGCAGCTTTCGCGTTGCAATGCAGGCCTTGCGAATGATTCGTGATGCCGGAGTCGGACTTGTGGCAATCAGCGGCAACCACGATACGCCGCGGCTCCCGGGGGTTGGTAACCCGTATGCCGTCCTGTCCGATGCCTATCCCGAGTTTTCCTTCGCGTACCGGATGGAATACGAAGCGATCGATTTGGGTGGGCTGCGGGTGCACTGTGTCCCCCAGACGAAGACCGCGGAAGACACGGTCGACGCGTTGCATGCTGCCGACACCGGCCGATCGTTGGACCGGGTGAATTTACTTATCACCCATCCGCTTGTGCACAGCGTCGAACGGCGCTATGCCGACATGAACGAGATCGAAATCGACGACGACGAATTGCGCAGCGACCTCGTGCTCCTCGGCCACTATCACACGTTCCAACAGCTGAGAGGTCGTACCAACGTTTGGTACGCCGGGTCGACCGACACGTTCAGCTTTTCCGACGACCCCGGAATCGCGAAGGGTTTCGTGCTCATGGACACCGACGCCGGCACCTGCGAACACGTTGCCTTAGCGGGGCAACGTGACCTGCGAGTGGTGCCGATGATCGACGCTTGGGGTCGCAGCCCCGGCGAGATCGAAGCGGAGATCTGCGAGCGGTTGGCCGCCCAACCACCGGGGGCCGTCGTCCGTGTCGACATCGACGGCATCGACGCCGACGTGTACCGCATGCTCGACCTCGCGGCGATCTCCGACGCTGGTTCACACCTGCTGCACCGCAAGCTCGCGCCGAACTTTCGCAGCGCTACGAATCCGGTCGAGGAACTCCCCGAACTCGCCACGATCGGCGCACGTTGGCAACGGTACGTGGGCGAACAGCAACTCGAGCAGTTCGACGTCGAACGCTTGGTGGCGCAGGGCCATCACTATCTCGAGCAAGCCATTGAAGCCAATACCGAACCCACTCCCGAATAACGACGCCCACAGACTGTTGCGCTGATGAGACTGACCACGCTGAGCCTGCGTAACTACCGCGTGTTCCGCGAACTCGACCTCGAGTTCCCGGCCGGGCTCGTCGGCGTCTACGGTGCAAACGGGGCGGGCAAGTCGTCGCTGTTGGAGTCGGTCATGTGGGCCCTGTACGGCCGGGCCCGGACCGGGAAGGGGGAGATCCGCACGTCAGGGGAGACCGGCGAGTGCGTGGTCGAACTCGGTTTCGAGCACGAGGAGAACTACTACCTCGTCCGGCGCACGTTGAGTGGCAAGAACGCCACGGTGCGGGCGCGTGTCACCATCGCCGACGTCGTCGTGGCCGATGGCGTCACCGATGTCTCGAAGTACCTTCAGTCCGTGCTCGGACTCGACGAGTTGGCCTTTCGCTCCTCGGTGTTTGCCGAGCAGAAGCAACTTGCGGCCTTCAGCGATCAGTCTCCTGACCAGCGACGCAAGCTCGTACTCCAGTTGCTTGGAATCACGCCCATCGAGAAGGCCCGGGATACTGCTCGGGCCGACTATCGCCAACGGCAGAAGGAACATGCCACACTACAGTCCATCCTAGGTACGCTTACTACGTCGGAGGAGCGGGTGGCATTGGCCGAAGCCGACGCTGAGCGGTCGGCTGTTCTTCTGGTCCAAACGGAATCCGAGTTTGCGTCGGTCGACGCGCACCGTCAGGCGATGGAAGCCGACTTCAGTAGGTTCGAAGCTGCTGCGAAAGAAAGTGAACGCATCAAGTTGCTGGGCGGGGCGGCGCGGAAACGACGTGACGACCTCGCCGCAAACCTTCAGCAAACCGAGCGCGAACTTCACGACGTTCACGAGGCTCAAGAAGCCATCACGGCGATCGCTCCCGCCTCCGATGCGCTCCTGGATGAACTGCAGAAACGACTCGACCGGGTGGTGGAGTGGCAGCGAGCGAAGGAAACCTTGGCCTCGTTGGCCAAACCTGGTGCGATGCCGACGCCCGACGAGGACGGGGTTTTTCGAGCCCGACACATTCACGACGACGCCGCCGCGCAGTACGCAACCGCCAAGGCGCTCCTCGCCGCCGCTCGGGCGCGCTTGGAGAAGGCGTTGGTGGTCGCGCAACGTCACCGCGACCTCACGTCGAATGATTCGTGCCCGTTGTGCGGCCAAAAGTTCGAGAGCGGATTCGAAGAGGTACGTGAACACGGTCGCCAAGAAGTTCGAGAAGCGGAGTTCGAGGTGACTCAACACAACACTGCAGCGCAGGATGCGAAGGACAAGCTCGACGCGGCCGTGACGGTGTTACGACGACTGGAGAAAGAACTCGACAGCGACCGCAAGGCGCTGCAGCGAGCGTTACAGGTCGCACAGAGCCGAGCCGACGCGGAAGCGGCAGCGGAACGCGCCGCCCAACAACTTGGGTCAGACAACGCTCCCGACGCATTCGCGAAGCTCCGCGAGGGGATCGCCGAACTTCATGATCGTCGGGCACGGATCGCTCAACTCAAGGAACGGGTGAGTCGGCTCTCGGTCCTGGAGAAGCGGCAGGTGGAGCTGACTGCCGGTGTCGCGGCCGCTGACATGGAACGCTCGACGCTTCTCGCAGAGTTGAAGGCGCTCGACTTCGATGCAAAACAATTCGAGCAGCAGATGCAAAAACTTTCCGACGCGCGAACCACGGCCAACGCGACCCGCGCCCGACTCGACGCCGCCCGCGTCGCCCATGCTCGTGCCAGCCAGCAGGCACTTGACGCCGCTACCGCATTGGCGGAAGCCGCCGAGAAACAACGCGCCCTGGAAGAACTCGAACTCGACGCTCGTTATCTCGGAAGAACAGCGGACCTGTTGAGTGGGTTCCGTCAGGCGATCGTGGCCATGGTCGGTCCACAACTCAGCACCCATGCCTCAGCCCTGTTCAACGAACTCACGGCGAGTGAATACGACGGATTGCAGATCGACGGCGAAACCTATGCGATCAGCGTCATCGACGGGGGAGTCCCCTATTCGAGCGAGCGGTTCTCGGGATCAGAGGTCGATTTGGCCAACCTTGCGCTTCGCGTCGCGATCTCCGAACAGATTCGATTTCAAGCTGGCGGGCAAGTCGGGTTGTTAGTCCTCGACGAGGCACTCGCCAGCCTCGACAGCGATCGCAAAGATCGGATGCTGGGTGCGCTGACCCGATTGGGGGGTCGTTTCCGCCAGATCCTGGTAGTGACGCATTCACCGGAAGTGAAGGAGCGGCTCCCCCAAGCGATCGAGGTGCGGCGGGTCACCGGGCGCGGATCCACGGCCCGTGTCATCGATCAGGCTCCCATGTAGTGATCCGAAAGTGCCAGCTGAGCGGCCCCTTCGGATGTGACGTGATCGACGTCACAGGAGAGAACTCAACTTTTATCGGCGCAATCGCCGATAGTCGTTCGTACTGGCGTTACACTGCGCGCCCGAAACAGGCTCGAATTTCGAGTCGACGGAAATCACGCACGAGAGCTCATGAGCAAAGAAGACGACATCGAAGACATCGAAGAAGCAGAACCAGAAGAGTTTTTGGAGGAGGACCTGGAGTTCGACGAGGAAGCACTCGACGACGAGTTCGACCCCGATGCCCTCGGTGAGGACCTTCTCGGCGACGACGAGATCTCTGTCGACGACGACCTCGTCGACGATCTTCTTGTCGACGACCCCCTTGACGAGGCAGACCCCAACATCGTATTGACACCCAACGTCGCTGCGGTGATCGAGGACGAGGAATTCGACGACGAAGAAGCCGATCCGGACGATGTCGAGGCCAGTCTCGACGACATCTTGAAGGATCGTCTCGTTATCGAAGACAACGAGGTCGACGACGATGAGGCCCCCGATTTGGATGATCGTGGCGAAGGCGTGTCGGTTGTCGTGCCGAAACGCCCCGACGAGTTCGTCTGTCAGTCGTGCTTCTTGGTGAAGCATCCGAACCAGATCGCCGACGTGGCCCGGCAGTATTGCAAGGACTGTGTCTGAGCGGTCGCGGTGACTCCGAGCGGTCAGAGGTGAGGTCGACCAACCCGGTTGATCTCGCCGCTGACCTCTTCGTCTTTGCGCCGATTGGATTCGTGATGGAGGCCGGCAAAGTCGTGCCGACACTTGTCGACCGCGGCCGCAAGGAAGTGTCGAACGCTCGCATTATCGGTTCATTCGTGACACCGATCCTTCGGAAGAAGGCACAGAGCGTGCTCCGTGAACGCTTTGCGGGCACGCCCCGACCGCCCGGTCGCAAGCAGACGACGCCGCCGACGACAACTCCCACCCCACCACCTGTTCCTCCCGTTGAGGCAGATGGAAACGTGCCACCCTCGTACAGCGATGGATCGCTTCCGATCGACGGTTACGATCAGCTGCCTTCGTCGACCATCGTTGAACTTCTCGACCGTTTGACTCCGGTGGAGTGCAGCGTCGTCGCCGCATACGAGGCGCAAAATCGCAAACGGCGTACGATCCTGACGAGAGCTCGCCAGCGGGCCGCAAAGACGCGTTCGTGAGCAAGGCCGCTTCGTGAAGATCAGTGCCCGTCTGGCCGATCGCAACGACGAGGTTGAGATAGACGCGATTGGTGCCGCCATTGCCGAGGAGCTGCAGGGGCAGCGCGGGGCCGCCGTTCACCTCGCCGAGCTTTCGCTGACCCCTGAAGCGACCGTGACGTTCGTCGGCTGTATTGACGACGTGGTTGTCGGGTTCGCTCGACTACGCATACAAACCTTCGATTCAGAGAACACCGTGGGCGACGTGATTTCCTACGGCGTGCTCGCCGATGCTCGAGGCGTGGGCGTCGGCGAATCGATGCTCGATCTGGTGATCGAGTACTGCCGCGATCACGGTTGTACGGGGATCGATGCGCAAGCTCTTCCCGGCGCTCGTGAAACGAAGAACTTCTTCGAGACGTTTGGTTTCACCGCCCGGCGCCTCGTTGTCCATCATTCGTTGCGGGCGCCAGACTGACCGTCGCTCTCGACAACTGCCTCGAGGTGCATTGCCCATGAGACCGGAGCTCTGTGTTGGTGCGGTGGTCGTCCACGAGGGACGCCTCCTCCTGGTCCGGCGCGGTCGTCCGCCCGGGGTCGGCCTGTGGTCCGTCCCGGGAGGCAGAGTCGAGTCCGGTGAGACGATGGCGGCAGCGGTCGTGCGCGAGATTCGCGAAGAAACGGGCCTTCGCGTCGAGGTAGGACCGCTCATCGGTTGGGTCGAGCGAATCTCGCCGGACTACCACTTCGTCATTTTCGACTTCGCCGCAACGGTGATCGGCGAAACCCACCTGGCCGCCGGCGACGATGCCTCTGCGGCCGACTGGGTAGCACTGGAGACGTTGCACACCTACGAGTTGGTCCCTGGACTCGCGGAGTTTCTCCGTGCCCATACGATCGCGCCGTAGGGGCGCCGTGATTGCCTTGCGACGTGCCTCGGTCAGGTGTTGTCGACGCCCGGCAGCGCGGGGTCGGGCAGGGGAAGCGAGGAGTCGCCCGCGAGCGCAGTTGCTTCGTCGACAGGTTCTGCGGTTACGACAGGCTCTTCCGTAGCGACAGGCTCTGCCGTACCGACAGGCTCTGCCGTCGGAACAAGTTCGGCCGCAGCGACAGGCTCTGCCGTTGGAACAGACTCTGCCGTTGGAACAGACTCTGCCGTCGGAACAGACTCTGCCGTCGCGACAGGCTCGGCCGCAGGAACTGGTTCTGCGGTTGGAGCAGACGCCGGAGTTTGCGCAGATTCGACGGGGGCGCTGGGCGCCGTGCTTGCCGTTGGGGGTTTTGCACCAACGGGCGGGCGTGGCGGAATGGCCTTCGCCCGTGGGGGCGGCGGCATCGTCAGACCAAGGAGTTTCAACAACGCAGGGATGCGGTTCGATGCCTGTGCGGCGGTGGCCAAGAGCGCCTCACCCGGTTTGGCGGGCAAACCGGTCGGTTCGACCGAGCGTCGAAACGGAGCCTCGGCAGCGGCTTCGATCAACGACGCCCATACGTCGGGGCGAGCGTCGGCCGAAAGGGCCTTGTTCGTTGCCTCGATGAGTTGGGCCGTCAGCTCAGGCGTCAGTTTCGCGCCCGGATCGGGGAGTTTCGTGCTCAACCGAACGGCGCGCACGATCTTGCCTTCGGCCATCGACGAGGATATGTCGTTGGCCCAGCTCGTCCGCTCGCCCTCGACACGACGCCCGAGGGCCTCTCGAAGTTTGACGGCGGTCTCCCGTGATTCGTCGTCGCGTGCTGCCTGGTCGGCCTGGGTGACGACCGCGCGGAGATCGCGAAGGGAAATCGAATCGGCGACATCGAGCGCGGCCGATGCCCGGTCGAGCCAGTCGGCCTGGCGCACGCGGGGCAGAAGATCCTCGGCCAGGGCAAGGAGCGGTGCCGCCTGGACTTCGGGTTTTCCGTCGGCCTTCAGCTGCGCGTTTTGATCGATGATGGCCTGGCGTACGGCCGGGATGCCACCGCGGAAGAGTTGTTCCGCGATGGGCTGGTGCTCCGGGGCGATCGCGGCCAGCAAAGCGTCGCGATGAACACGGCCTGGGTTGAGTCGCTTTTCCTTTTGTATAACGGGTCGACCCGGACGTTCGGGTCGAGGTCCGCGCTCAGGGCGCTCGGGTCGCGGTCCGCGCTCGGGCCGCTCCGAACGCGGACGACTGGTTGCGCGGTCGCCGGCGGGACGGTCGGGTCGGGGTCCACGAGGGGGCCGCGAGTCACGTGCACCGTCGCGTGGTCCACGATCACCACGGTCGCCACGATCACCACGATCGTTTCGTCCGCGAGATTTTTCGGCATAGATGACCTGCACGCCCGTCGGTTGAGGACGAGCGATGATTTCGAGTACCTCGGGCCCGGTCTTCACTGCCTTGGGTGGCGTGATCGAAACGATACGTACACCATCGAGTTCGCGTTCGGCCTCAGCGCGCACCACATCACCAACGCCTGCGCCTGTGTACAACAACGATTGATCCAACGTGCCTTTGGGGAGCTTTGCCCCTGCGGCGCGCCACGTCCATACGGAGTCGTTGTGACTGGTGAGCTCGATGTCAATTCGGTGGGACATACGGCGAGACAGGTTAGTCGAGAGGAGGGCCCCGGCGGACCGAACGAGTTACGCTCGATCCATGCGAACCGAACCAGTGCTGTTGATTCATGGCTTTGCGTCGTCGTTTGATCTCAACTGGACTCGCAACGGTTGGCCGGATCTGTTGCGCGATGCGAAACGAACCGTGTTGGCGGTTGACCTGTTGGGTCACGGCACAGCCGACAAGCCACACGATCCGGCTGCCTATGAAGGGCTCGAACGAGGGGTGCTCGCTGCGCTGCCCGATGATGGGTCGGTGGTGGATGCAGTGGGATTTTCCCTTGGCGCGGTGACCTTGATCCGTGCCGCGGCCCTTGCGCCAGAGCGTTTCGGGCGGATCGTGTTGGGCGGGATCGGTGAGCAGAACATGAAACCGAGTGATCCCGAACCGGTTGCGCGAGCGATCGAGGCAGGGCTCGATGCCCTCGGCGCCGACGACTCCGAGGACAGCAAGCTGGCACGAGCCTTCGCGCAGTTCGCCGCCAACGGCACCAACGATCCGGCCGCCCTGGCCGCCTGCCTGCGTCGACCCGGCGGTCGTTTGAGCACTGATGAACTGGCCGGAGTCCGTTCGCCGGTGTTGCTGGTGTGCGGAGATCGTGACTTCGTCCTCCCGATGGAGCCGGTCGCTGCTGGGCTCATAAACGCAGCGTCGGTGTCCACGAAGCTGCTTCGTGGCGTCGATCACTTCGGAACTCCCCAAGCGTTTGGATTCATCGACGCTGCCCTGGAGTTTCTCGACGCCATTCCGGCGTAGCGATGGTGGCAATGGGTCACTGGTTTCGCTGAGACACGGGTCGAGCACCTGCCCAGCCAACAGGGCGACGCCACGCGAAACGCAACACCAAACGAGACCGGCACGAAAAGCGCAGTTCGCGGAGTCGTCGCTGGCAGAATTGGCAACCAGGTTCTCCAGGAGGAAACGTGTCCTACACCGCGCTGCCACAAGGCTTTACTGCTCACGTCGCGAATATCGGCATCAAAGACAGCACCAACGACTTCGTGGTGATCGCTTCCGACAACGCTGCGACGGGAGCTGCGGTATTCACGCAGTCGCGTTTCGCCGGACCGAGCGTGAATTTGAGCCGTCGTTCGGTGGCGGACGGAACCCTTCGTGGATTCGTCGTGATCTCCAAGAATGCAAACGTTGCGAACGGCCGAACCGGCCATACCAACGCCGAGGAAATCATGAAGTCCGTCGGTGCGTCGCTCGGGTGCTCACCGTATGACCTGGTTCTGGCGTCGACGGGAGTCATTGGGCGCCCGTACCCGATGGAGAAGATACGTGCACATATAGAGGGATTGCGATATCCCTTTGAGGGAACAGACGCCTTTGCTGCGGCCCAGGGGATCATGACCACCGATACCGTCGCGAAGGTCGCTACCGCCACGATCGGCGATGGGCCAGCTCGTATCGTGGGGATCGCGAAGGGCGTGGGGATGATCGAGCCGAACATGGCGACGCTCATCACCTTGTTCATGACCGATGCGCGGATGTCCCCGGGTGAGCTTCGCCCCGTCTTTCACAGCGCGATGGACCGTACGTTCAACTGTCTGTCGATCGATACGGATACGTCGACGAGCGATACTGCGGCGATCATGGCGAACGGAGCGGCAGGTTTCGTCGATCGCAATGATTTCGCGAAGGCGCTCGATGAGGTTGCCCTCTCGCTTACCAAGCAGGTTGCTCGAGACGGCGAGGGCGCAACGAA
>JANOWU010000230.1:0-3677 GCA_031418035.1 Acidimicrobiia bacterium | reverse complement strand
CGACGCTCACGAGGCGCCGGCATTCAACAAGGCGTTCCACGACGCACTCGATGCTGGCGCGCAACACATCGTCATCGAGTTGAGCCGTGTGAACTTTATCGACTCGACCGCGCTGGCCGAACTCGTCCGATGCCATCGGCTCATCGAGGCCACCGGCGGGAAGATGAGCCTTGGATCACCGTCCGACCCTGTTCGGGTCATCCTCGAAGTAACGAGCTTGGCAAGCTTCTTTCATGTGGTTCAACCCAGCTAACTCCGGAAACCTTGTACGTACACATATAAAATCGCAGAACCGTCGGACCCTCGACACCCACGCCACGAACACCCACCCGAAGAATCAGAGCCCGCAGTGACCTCAGTCGAACTTACCAACGTCGAAAGCCTGTCGACCAAGCTCTGGGAGCTTGGCGCGATAAGCGCGGTCGAAATCATCGTGGGAAGCCGTACGGTCGTTCGCGGAAACCCCGCCGGACCACCGCGAGGGATGTGGTCACTCAGCACGACGGTCAAGGTCAGCGTCTGGGGGGATCAACTCGCAGCGGTCGATGCGGTGTTGGACCTGGCACGGCTCGTCGATCTTCGCGAGCAGGAAATTGCCGACCTGACCGAAGCGCTCACTCAGGCAAACGACCGGCAGTTGCGGCTCTACGAGCTTTCTCGCATGACGATCGAGGTTCTCGAGCGCGACGCCACGGTTGTGGCCATGCTGGGCCATGGAATCCAGCTTCTGAGTTCGCATGAAGGGGTACTCGTTGCTTCGAGTGGATACCTAAGCGCGCAGGGTTTTGACCACGAGTCCGATGACGAACTCCTTACGCTTGCGAAATCCGCCCTCGTCAACCCCAAGTCTGCCCGCATGGTTCGACTCGACGACCGCAACGTGCTCCTGAGTCGGTTCGCGGTGGAAGACACCGACTATGTGTTGGCGATTGGTCGCCGGGACCACGCTTTTGGAACCGCTGAGCGAAAGACGATGGACGCTCTCGCTCGAACGATGGCGTCGTCGTTGCGGGTCGTTGCGATGCACAGGAGTGCGGTCGAGAACGAAGTGATCGAGCACGAACACAACACCGCTGCCCGACTGGCCGCAGCCGTCATGCCCGACGATCTCCAACGAGTTGACGGCATTGATGCTCATGCCGTTTCGACACCGGCCCGATCAGTCGGCGGAGACTTTTATACCTCCGTTGCCGACAAGAACTCCTTGCGGTTTGCGGTAGGCGACGTCACCGGAAAAGGACTCCCCGCTGCGGTCTTGATGACGAACGCCATCACGGTCTCCAATCTCGTCTTTCGCCAGAGCGGAACCGACTGTCCCGGCCGACTTCTTCACGACATTTCCGAAGGCCTCGACTCGCTCCTTCGCGGCACGAACCGCTTCATCACCATGCTGGTGGGCGTCGCCCGATACGACCGACGCACCGGACAGGTCAACGTTGCAATCGCCAACGCCGGCCATTCTCCCGTTCTGCTCTTGGCCGACGGAAAGGTACATGCCCTGTCGCCGATGAGCCCGCCAATCGGCGTCGTAGCTCCGGTCGGTGAGCCCACGAGGCTGCTCCTGAATCCCGGCGACTCCCTGCTGGTCGGTTCCGACGGACTCACCGAGCAGGAGAACGAATTCGGTGAAATGTTTGGTGAAGAGCGCGTCGGCAGGCTCCTCAAACCCGGTCGAAGTGCACACCAAAACATGCAGAACATCCTTACGGCAGTAAGTGGCTTTGCGGGCGCAACGCCTCGCTCCGACGATCAGACGATTCTTGTACTGCAACCCGGGAATGGTGACTGACATGTCAACACGACCGCACGATCAGCTGGTCCTGGAGCGCGCTGATCTCCTTGCCGTGCGCGAGCTCGGACCCTGGTTGGCGCAATCGCTCGAGTCCATGCTCGGCGCAGAGGTGGCGAACCTCCAAGTGGGAAGAATCGAACTCGCGCTCCATGAGATGTGCATCAACATCGTTGAACACGCGTACGAAGGTTCAGGAGGTCCGATCACCATTTCGGTCGAACGCAATCCGGGCACAGTCCACTTCACGATTCAAGACAGCGGCAAGCAATTCGACCCGGCGACCGTCAATGAGCCCGACCCGGACAATCCTCAAGTACGAGGGTACGGGCTGATGATCACGCGCCAACTCACCTCTCAACTCCGTTACAGCAACGACGACAGTCACAACCGATGGGACCTGACGTTCGACGTCGACTCGTTCGCTCAGTAAGCACACACATTACTTTGTTCTACGAACCAACCCAAACAAGGACTCCAACATGAAGACCAATCCGCCCGAGAGCATCTCCGTCGAGATGCAGACGACGATAACCACAACCGCAACCGTCGTGATCACTGGCCGCTTCGATGCATTGGTGTGTCCCGACATTCGCGCCGAGTTCGACGCTCGTCTCGCCAACGGGTGCGATCATCTCGTCGCCGATCTATCCGACGCCCACTTCGTCGACTCCGTCGGGCTCGCCGCACTGGTGAAGGCGATGCGAGATGCCAATGCCGCCGGAAGCTCGTTCACGATTCTGCGTCCCCGCAGCGACGACGCCATGAGGGTGTTTCGGCTCAGCAAATTCGATGAGGTTTTCACGATCCGGGCGAAGGACGAATGACCTGCGCCCCCATACGGGTGCTGGTAGTCGATGACGATGCCGTCTGGCGTCGGATCATCTGCCACACCCTCGAAAAACACAAGGTGATCTGCGTTCAAGTCGAGTGCCTCGAGGACGCCACAGCGGAGCTGATCGCCTCGAGGTTCGATCTCGTTCTCCTCGATTACGAGTTGCCCGACGGCGAAGGGCTCGAGCTTCTCGACCGTTTCGATCGATGCCACCTCCGCCGTGTCGTTTTGATCACCGGGTATGCAGATCGCAGCGATCTTCACGACGATCGTGCACTTGCCGTCGACGGTTACCTGACAAAACCGTTCCTTTCTTCAGATCTGGTGGCATTTCTCGATGGCATCGAACCCGTGGGATGCGAACCGCTACTGGAAGCGAAATGACCAAAGTAGTGGTCGCCAAGGTACCGCCGCGGGGGACGACGAGATCGTCCTCCGCCGATCGTTCATCGAAGGTAACGGCATTGGACAGCACCGCCCGGTCAGCGACGATCACCGAACACGTGCGACCGTCGAAACGAGCCGATCCTTCGAAGCGGGCTCCGAGTACCAAAGGCGCAACCACGGAACTCAAAACCGCGGTTCGACGCGCGCGCACTCCAGCGGCAGAAGCAGTTTCTGAAAAATCGCCGACGCGTGTGGGCGCGCGCACTCCAGCGGCAGAAGCAGTATCTGAAACCTCGCCGACGCGTGTGGGCGCGCCTAGTCCAGCGGCAGAAGCAGTTTCTGAAACCTCGCCGACGCGTGTGGGCGCGCGCACTCCAGCGACAGAAGCAACGCCTTCAGAGGACGTGTCATCCGAACACACGATTTCTGAAGACGCTGTTTCCGACGAGGTTCGCGAAGTCGAGATTCCCGGCACCCCTCGAACAAGCGACGCGTCGACCCGGGCGCGTCGAGCCATACTGCTGGTGTTCCTTCTGATCACCGGCGCCGTCGGATCGATGAAGGTCCTCGCTTCAAAGTCGGGAAGCTCCGTTGAGACCACTGCCATCGCCGGTAGCGCTCCCATCCTCACCGAAGATCTCGTGCGACTGCTCGCCGGGAGCCCGG
>JANOWU010000229.1:0-36613 GCA_031418035.1 Acidimicrobiia bacterium | reverse complement strand
GCTGAGGTGAGGTCGTCGGTCGGGTTCTCGCGTCGAAACTTTCCGAGGTCGCTCACCAGCGCATGGAGGTCGCCACCCGCGGTGAGGAGCGCGTTGATGACGGCGGTCGCGTCGCCCTGCTCGGTGTACTCGGGATCCGCGGCGCCCAGAATGATGTTGGACCGCGTGAACACGGTGTCGTACTGCGACTCCGGAATGCCCATCATGTCGCAGATGACCTGAAGCGGAAGCCGAGCGGCGACCTGGGTGACGAAGTCACCGGCGCCATTCTTGAGGACATCGTCGACGATGGTCGACGCGATTTGGGCCACACCGTCTTCGACCTTCTTCAGCATTCGCGGGGTGAAGCCCGCCGAGACGATTCGGCGAAGGCGCGCGTGGCGCGGATCGTCCATGTTGATCATGGACCCGAAGAAGTCGTTCATGAACTCGGGGAGATCGGTGATCGACGTTGCACCCTGGCCGGAGCAGTAGCGCTCGGGCGACCGCGAGATCTCCACGATGTCGTCGAACTTCGTGACACCGTAGTAACCCGGCCCCGGCGGGATGCCGGCTTCACTGATGTCGGGCTCGGCCCAAAAGCCCAAGGGCTTCTCGGTGCGCAAGGTCAGAAACGCTCCCTCGCGCTCGGCAAGGGGACGGGTCCAGAACTCCACGTCGGAAAGGTCGATCTGGTCGGCGGTGAGAACTTGCACGGGGGTCACCCAATCAATGTAGTGGTGACATGCCGGGATGGAACAATGGGCGCATGCGAATTGTCATCAACCGCGATACCTGCGAGAGCAACGGCCTTTGTGCCGGCCTGGCGCCCACGCTCTTTGAGCTCAACGAGAACGACGAACTGGTCGTGTTGAACGACTCGCCCACCGGCGAGCTGGAGGAGAAGGCCCGCAAAGCTATGAAGCTCTGTCCGAAGCAGGCGATCTCGCTTATCGACTGAGGTCGGTGGTCGTACCGATGAGGTCGTAGATACGTCCACGTAAGACGTCGATGTTGGTGCCCTTCGATGCGCTGACCCACAGGACATCCTCGGGTAGTAGTTGGCATTTCGACGCCACCTCCTCGATGCGTGCCGCCCGTTTCATCGCCTTCACCCGGTCCGCCTTCGTGGCGATGACCTGGTGATCAATTTCGAGCGATCGCAGCCAATCGAGCATCTGCAGGTCGAGTTTTGTCGGTCCAACTTCGCCATCGACCAATACAAACACCATCACCAACTCCTCGCGGCGCGTCAGATAGCCCTCAATCATCGGCTGCCAGGAGTCTCGTATCTTCTGGGGAACCTTTGCGTAGCCATATCCGGGAAGGTCGACGACGATCCCCAAGTCTTTGCCGGCACGGCGAAGTTGAAATTGGTTTATGAGCTGTGTCCGGCCCGGGGTGTTCGATACGTGGGCAAGAGCCTTTTGATTGGCCAACGCATTGATAAGCGACGATTTTCCGACATTGGATCGACCGACCACCGCCACTTCGAGTGGCCCACCGGGGAGAACATCGGCCGTCGTTGCTGACCGGATGAACTTCAATTGCAAAGGCGCACCACTCATTCACCCATTCTTGTCGACTTTTTCTCGAAGAGATTTTTCCAAGAATGATCCCTGGCGCGCGCGACAAAACGTCGTTGCAGTGCGTCACTTAATACTGATCCGCTTCACACATGTGAGTGGATGTTCACTAATAATCCCTGGAGGATCCCGTGGTTCAAGAGTTCAAAGATTTCCTTTTCAAGGGCAATCTGCTCGATTTGGCAGTTGCTGTGATTTTGGCCGGTGCGTTCGCCAAGGTAGTTGGAGCATTCACCGACGACATCGTCGGTGGCATCATCGCCAAGATCGTCGGCAAGCCAGACTTTGACAGTCTCAAAGCCGGCGGCATTGTGTACGGAACACTGATTACCGCACTCATCAACTTCGTGATTGTTGGCGCCGTGCTGTTCGCCATCGTCAAGGCATACAACAAGCGTCGTGCTGCCGAGGCCCCGGCCGGTCCGTCGTCGACCGATGCCCTCCTCATGGAGATCCGCGACAGCCTCAAGCGTTAACGAACCGCAACCTTCCCCCAAGGGTTCACGTGCGCTGCCTTCGGGCAGCGCACGTTTTGCGTTGTGCCGTTACTTGCGTTGTGCCGTTACAAGTTCCGCACCACTGTTGCGTTCGTGCTCACGTGCCGATCATCGGACGCTCATAACTGAAGCCCACTATCACTCTCGTGCGAACCGACGAACGAGCCCTTATCGCCCATCTTCTCCGCCGGGCCGGTTTCGGTCCAACGCCCCAGCAACTCGATCGCTTCTCGGCTCTTGGCTATGCCGGTGCCGTTCAGACACTGATCGATGGAGCTCCGGACCAGACGCTCGACGCAGTCGCTCCACCCCCGCTCACGATCGTTGCGACCGGCGAGGTGGAGACCCAGGAAGAACGCAAAGCGCGAGGCAGGGCGCGTCGCGAACAACGTCTCGCGCTTGGCCAATGGTGGCTCGAGCGAATGACCGTCGCCGAGAACCCTCTCGTCGAGAAGATGACGTTCTTCTGGCACGGACTGTTCGCAACGTCTATCGACAAGGTCAACGAAGCATCGTTCATGCTGTCGCAAAACGAAATCTTCCGACGCAACGCGCTCGGTCGGTTCGAACCTCTGGCGCAAGAAGTGGCCAAGGACCCCGCGATGATGATCTGGCTCGATTCCAACCAGAATCGCAAGGGCAGTCCGAACGAGAACTTCGCACGTGAACTTATGGAGTTGTTCACGATAGGGATCGGCTCCTACACCGATAACGACGTGCAAGAAGCGGCTCGGGCGTTCACCGGGTGGCGATCCAATCGCCGAACCGGAGTGTTCACCTTCAACCCCGGGCAGGCCGACCGAAACCCCAAGACGCTGCTCGGACAAAGCGTCAACACCGGCGAAGAGGTCATCCGATTGCTCGCGAACCACCCCGCCGCGGCAAGGTTCATCACCGCAAAGCTGTGGTTCAAGTTCGCAGCCCCCACCACGGTCGACTCGCCGGTGGTAAACGACCTCTCGGCGGTTTTCACGAACAGCGGTGGCGACATCAAGGCCGTCATGAAGGCGCTGTTCCTCCATCCGGAGTTTCAATCTGAAGCAGTCCGACGGGGACTCGTGAAGCAGCCCGTCGAGTACGTCGTTGGAGCCCTTCGCGCCTCCGAACTTCGCCCTCGTGATCTGGAGATCACCGGCCCCAATCTCAACAACTCGCTGTCCGATCTGAACCAGGTCCCCTTTGACCCACCGAGTGTGGGTGGCTGGCCGGGCAACGGCTATTGGCTGTCGACGGCGACCGCTATGGCTCGTCTCCATTTCGCCAACGGACTCGCCAATACCGCAAGACTCGGATGGCTCGGTTCCGTACCCGCCGCATCTCGACCCGATGCCCTCGCCACGCGTTTGGGCGTGGATGAATGGACCAATTCGACGCGGTCCGGACTCCTCAAAGCGACGTCGATCCGTCAGCAGTTTGCCCTTGCCCTGGTTAGTCCTGAGTTCGTCCTCAACTAATGGCCTCCACCAACCCGTCGTCCCACGAATCGAAAGCGACTGACCACATGTCCGCAGATAGCAACATCACCCGACGCAGCTTCCTCACCGCGGCCGGTATCGGCGCCGCTACCGTTGCGGTCCCCGGGGCGGCATTCGCGGCGTCGGCCACCAAGACCCAGGCCGCAGCCCCAAGCCCCGCCCCCGTCGCCCCCGTGTCTTTGCCGGCGAGCACGGTGTCAGGCGACGGGATCCTCGTTCTCCTCACTCTCTACGGAGGCAACGATGGCCTCGACACGGTGATTCCGGCGTCGGACCCCGGCTATCACGCGGCTCGCACGACGCTGGCGTATCAACCGAATCAGGTGCTCCCGCTCCAAGACGGGATCGGGCTTCACCCTTCTCTGAAACGTATGCACGCGTTGTATGGCGCGGGGCGAGTAGCGGTCATTCAGGGTGCGGGATACCCAAACCCGAATCGGAGCCATTTTCGGTCGATGGACATCTGGCAGTCTGCTGTTCCAGAGACCGCGGAAGTGACGGGTTGGCTCGGACGTTGGCACGACACCACCGGCCCCGACCCGCTCCGCATGGTGAACGTTGGAGCGTCGGTACCTCGCGCTATGGCCAGCTTGAAAGGAGGACCGGCCTCGATCCCCAACGGCAAGATCCAGTTCCCGAACGGACTCGTGGCCGGCTTCACCGAGCAGTCCCGCCTTGGCAGCGAACTCGGACCCCTTGGTGCGCGCATCGCCGCAAGCGGCACCGATTTGCTACGTGTACGTGAGAAGTTTTCATCGACGCTCGCCGCGGGAAGCGGTGCCGGGTCGACCAATCTCGAAGGCGGCGTCGCCCTCGGCTACGAGGCCCGCACAGCGCTCGACAACCAACTCGACACCGTGGCGGCAATCATCAAATCCGGCGCACCCACTCGCGTGTTCTCGGTTTCGCTCGGTGGATTCGACACCCATGCCAGCGAGCGCGATCAGCACGCTCGGCTTCTCACTGCGGTCGACAATGCGCTCGGACGCTTCTACGACAAGATCGCCGCACTTCCGAACGGGTCGAAAGTGGTCACGATGATCTATTCGGAGTTCGGACGTCGAGTTCGGGCGAACCTCAGCGAGGGCACCGATCACGGCACCGCCGCACCGATGTTCGTGCTCGGAAGTCCCGTGAAGGGTGGGCTCCTCGGCGAGCATCCGTCGCTCACCCAACTCGATGGGAATGGGGACTTGATCTACACCGTCGACTTCCGTTCCGTCTACGCACGAGTCCTGGAAGCTGTTCTCGGTATCGATGCAAAGGCCGTGATTGCGAACGTTCCGACCAGCAGTGTTCGACAGGCGATCTTCTGACGCCCGCCCGAGCGACCGGGCCTGATTTGGGTGGATAACCCAGACCCAGGCTCCCAGTCGGTCGATAGTCCCCAAGCAAGGCTATATTTCACGCTAAGAAAGACTGAAAGAGCGTGATGTGGCGGCCGACATCGTCAGAACTGAAAGCGAACGAGAACTGTTGCGTTTGGCCTTTACGGTTTGTTCGCGCATCGGTGCCACTCTCGACCGCAGGCTCCAGTCGAGACACCGGATCTCCCTCGCCGAGTTCGAGGTGCTCGACGCTCTGCGCAACGGTCCCGCCGAAGGAATGCGGATGACGCTGCTGGCCGAAACTGCCTCGATCTCCAAGAGCAGACTGTCTCACTGTGTGGATCGCCTCTGCGACCACGGATACGTCCGACGCCATCGCGTCGACGTCGATCGGCGGGGTATGAAGGCTGCGCTCACCGCGAACGGTTGGCAAATCGCTGACGCAGCAGCAGGCACCCACCGAGTCGTTCGACGCGAGATCCTTGCTGATCTCTTCCACCCCGATGAAGCTGAGCTGTTGCTCCAGCGACTGCGTAACATCAGCAACCGAGAGCTCGATTCCTCGCCCAACTTCCGCTGATCATCGCCCAGCGGGACTTCGTCGCTCTGCGTGGCCGGTTCTTGCCTCTCGATCGTTCCGTCGACGCGGCATGTACGATCGGTACCGTGTCCGAGGGCTTTCATCCACCAACTGAGGAGTATCTCACCACGATCTATGAGTTGGCCGAAGACGGCGTGACGGTGATCCAGGCGCGCCTCGCCGAACGCCTCGGGTACTCCGCGCCATCGGTCTGGGAAATGATGAAGCGGCTCACCGCCGACGAATACGTGACCGTCGTGGGCCGGGAGATCTCACTCACCGACAAGGGCCGCGCACTCGCGGAAGGTGTCGTTCGCAAACACCGATTGGCCGAACGCCTTCTCACCGACGTGATCGGTCTGCCCTGGCACAAGGCGCACCTCGAAGCGGGCCGGTGGGAACACGTGATCAGCGACGAAGTCGAGGAACGCCTCCGCATCATCCTGAGCGACCCTTCCACCTGTCCCCACGGAAACCCGATTCCGGGAACGAAGGCCAGCGAAGTCGTCGTCTTCGCCTTGGCGAAGGCCAATCCCGGCGATTCGATCCGCCTCGAACGCGTCACCGAGACCGTGGAGATGGATGACGACGCGATGACCTACCTCGCGAACAGTCACTTCATCACCGGCGCCGTCGGAACGATACGGACGAAAGCCCCCGACGGGAGCATGTCGGTGAACATCGGCCCGGAGACCGTCGCCCTCGGGCCGGGCCTGTGCGCCAACCTGTACGTCGCCCACGCGTAATCACGTCACTCACGCATAGGTGCCTCGAAAGCTCGACGAACCGCGTAAACGAGCGGGTTAGGCTTTGCCGTCTGGCCCAAAGCCAGTTCCGGTCCACGTAGCTCAGCGGATAGAGCAACCGCCTCCTAAGCGGTAGGTCGCAGGTTCAATTCCTGCCGTGGACGCTCGGGCGTGGACATGGCTAAGGCGCTTAGGCGGTTGAACACTTGTCACTCGACGGTTGAGTACGCCTTCGTGCGATCGCCTCGAAGCTGGGTGGCGCGATTGTCTGTGCACTGATGACCAACGGCGGCGGCAAGGTCGGCGCAGAAGTCGTCGACATAGCGGGCGTGAATTGCGTTGACCGTGCAGTGAAGTGAATCGGGTGGGGTCTGTCGATCGCAGTACCACCCGCCATCGGCCAGCAGTCGATCGCCGACCGCGTAGATATCGAGTTGATCCGCCGCGGCAATAGAAGGGTCAGCGCCGAACGCGATCAACGTGGTCTCCGGAGCGCCGCGAACCGAAAGGCCCGGCAACGACGTGACGGTTCTCTGAATGGTTTCGCGTGCCGTGTACGCGTCGAGCGTAAGGCGGGTGTAGCCGTCCTCACCGAGAAACTGCAAGACCGCCCAGGCCGCAGCAAGCGAACCTGCTCCTCGGGTTCCGAGAATGGCCGGTGAACCGTAGAGCCCGCCGAGCCAGTCGCTCGTTACGAAGAACTGGTGCTTGCGCAGATCTTTCGATTTGTGGAGGAGCACCGACGCGCCCTTTTGCGTGTACCCGAACTTGTGGAGGTCACACGACATCGAGGTGACCCCGGGAACGACGAAGTTCCAGTCGGCACTCACCAGGCCGAGTCGCTCCAACCACGGCAGGGTAAATCCCATGCACGCGTCGACGTGAAAGAGAACGTCGAACTCTTGCGCAATGGCCCCCAGTTCGCGGATCGGGTCGATCACACCCTGAGGATAGGAGGGCGCGCTGCCCACGATCATCACCGTGTCGGGACCTATCGCTGCAGCAATCGCGGTGGCGTCGGCGCGATAGTCATCGCGCACCGGAACTCGAATCGTACGCACACCGAAGTAGTCGGCGGCTTTGGAGAACGCGGCATGTGCTGTCGAGGGGAGAACCAGTTCGGGATTCGAAACACCGCGCCCGTGACCCCAGTTTCGAGCGCCCTTCACTGCCGTGAGAATCGACTCGGTTCCGCCACTGGTGAACACGCCCGCCGTGTCTTCGTCGCCACCGAGCAACGTGGCGACCGAACCCAACACATCGCTCTGCATTGCCCGCACGCTCGGAAACGCGTCGACGTTGAGCATGTTCTCGCTGGCGAAGGCGCAGTACGCGTCGAGGCCAACTTGATAGGGCTCCTCTCCTGCGTAGTACGTCAGCGAGAAGGCTCGGCCCTCCTTCCATCGCACATCGTGACCGCGAAAAGCTTCGAGGGCGCTCAATACTTCTTCTCGAGGACGTCCAAGGAGTGGCAGGGCCATACGGTGAACCGTAGTCACTACGGAGAGATTGTGCGAGCGATCCCGAGAAACGCCAAGACGCGCGACAAATGCACCTACGCGGATTCGATCCGGAACAGGCCACCCTCGAGCGAGACGGCGATGAGTTCGCCCTTGTTGGTCATCCCGAACGCGGCGAGGTAGGACACCTTTACGCCGAGGCTCTCGGGCTTCCAGGCGCTACCCTGACGTCGGAGGGCGGAAATGTTTCCACTGCAGACATCACCGAAGATGTACGTGCCGACGAGTCCCGGGAGGTTCTTGCCTCGGTACAGCTCACCACCGACTATGGCGCAACGTCCGTCGAGATGGGGATACGCGTACACGGGCGGGACATAGTTCTTCGGATTCCCACCGGCGAGTTTGCGCTCACCCTCACGGAAACGCCAACCGAAGTTCGCACCCCAACCTGATCGTGCGAGGAGGTTCACTTCTTCGAAACTGTTCTGTCCGACGTCGGGAATCCAGAGCTCCCCAGTGTCGCGATCGATGCTGATGCGCCAGGGATTGCGGAGACCGTACGCGAGAATCTCGGGACGGCGAGCATTACTAAGCGCGCTTCTCTTAGAAAAGGGATTGTCTTTCGGAATCGAGTACGGCTTGTCCGCTGATGCCTCGGGATTGATTCGCAGGACCTTCCCGAGCAACGTATCCGTTCGCTGGCCGTTGTTGAACTTGTCGTCGCTTCCGCCGCCGTCGCCGATCGAGATCAGCAGATTGCCGTCGTTGTCGAAGAGGATCGTCCCCGCATTGTGTTCGTTGAACGGTTTCGGGATACTCAGGAGCACGCGCTCCTTCGACACATCGGCAGTCTTCCCGTCGAACGGCAACTCGCTGACGTGCACGACGCCCTTCTTGTCGGTGTAGTCGATGTACATGAAGTCCGGGCGCGTCCGGGAGAACGCAAGACCGAGGAGACCGCGTTCGTTCGTTGAATCGACCCGTGCGGTGATGTCGAGCACCGGTGTTGGATCGAAATCCGACTCCCGCCAGCTGCTGATGCGACCCGTCTTCGACACGACGTAGAGGGCGTCGTCGTCGGCCCGTTGCACGACCGCCAACGGTTGCGCGATCCGAGCAAATTCGACCAACTTGACCTTCGACGTCGACGGCGCAATAGTCGTTCCGCTTACCGGCACTTTGCCGTCTCGCCCTTTCGGCGCTACCCGTTGGGCTGTCGCCGGCCCCGTGCTCAATGCCACGAACATCGACGCTCCCATCACGGTGGCGATTCGCAGCAGAACGAGTCGGCGTCGGTGGTTTTGTCGAAAGAGTGGAGCCCCCCGACTCGGGAGCGTCGCAAGGACGCGGCGACGGGAGGTCATGCGTCCATCGTACCCGGGCCCGAAACAGTGCATGCCCGAGTACGTCATCTACGATTCTGCGGTGCGCGAGGACGGTCCCGAAACTGACCGCGCCTCGATTCTCGGTTCGGTACCCGACGCTGGTTCGAGGACAACCGTTTCGAAGGCGAACGTCTTGAGAGCATCTGTTTCGAGGGCATCTGTTTCGAGGGCAACTGTTTCGAGGGCGACCGTTTCGAAGGCAGGTGCGGGCTTCGTTGCCGATGTCGTGGCAGGCGGTGTGGTCGGTGTTCTCGCGGGCGTCGGGTCGTTCGTATTCCTGCGGTCATTGACCTGGGCGACGACCCAGCGCCTGGAGCACGGTTGGCTCCTGTGGTTCCTACCCTTGGCGGGTCTCGTTCTGGGAACGGTGAATCATCGGATCGGTGGTTCTGCGACACGCGGTACCAACCTCGTGCTCGACGAGATCTTCGAACCGGCCGACGACGCTCCGCCGTTGCGCATGACGACGCTCGCGTTGGTCGGAGCAACGATCACCCACCTCTTCGGCGGCAGCGGCGGCCGCGAAGGTGCAGCAGTGCAGATTGCCGCCGGACTCACGGCGCCATTGCGTCGCGCATTTCCTTCGATGTCTCGGCGCCGACTCGCACTCGCCGCCATGTCGGGCGGGTTCGGTTCGGTGTTCGGTGTTCCGTTTGCGGGCGCAGTGTTTGGGCTCGAGGTTCAGGTTCTGTGGAGGATTCGACTCCGCCACGTCGTGACCGCAATCGTTGCATCTTTCGTTGGGGACCGGGTTGCCCGGGGCCTCGGGCTGCGTCACGATTCGTATGCCCACTTTGTAATGAGGCACACCCCTCGTGTCTGGCTGGGGGTCGTACTCGTCGGGGTCAGTTCTGGACTCTGCGCAGCGCTGTTCATCGAAGCGAATCACGGTCTCAGGTATTCGATGGTTCGCTACGTTCGGATCCCGGGAGTGCGGTTGGCCATCGGTGGTGTCATGGTCATTGCGGGAGTCGTTCTTACTGGTACGCGTACATACTTAGGATTGTCGTTGCCTCTCATCAACCTGGCTTTGGCAGGCGGCGCAGTCGCATCGTTTGCATTTGCGATCAAGTTGGCGTTCACGGTCGCAACACTGGGTAGCGGGTTTCCCGGCGGAGAGGTGACCCCGCTCTTCTGTATTGGCGCGTGTCTTGGTTCGACGCTCGCGCACTTGGCCGACGTCTCCCCCTTGATCCTTGTGCCGGTCGCGTTCGTTTCGGTGTTCGGTGCAGCGTCGCACACGCCACTCGCGTGCGCTCTCGTCGCAACGGAGCTCTTCGGTTGGGGTGCAGCTGCGCCGGCGATCGTCGCATGCGCGCTGGCGAGCCTGGTTTGCGGACGGCGTAGCATCTACGGACACCAACGGATAGCGGGCGGCCAGCGGTCGGCGATGCAGACGATGACCGAACGCGAACGGGCGAGAATTGCTCGCCTTCTGCGATGGCGTAGGGCGCAAGCGAAAGCTACGACGGGTCGTCGAGACCAGGAATCGTGAGCTGTCCGTTTCGAAACAGTTCGTCGACGGCCTCGGGCGACAGAATGTCAGTTGCCAATGATCCCTGGAACAGTCCGCATTGCAGGGTACGAAGTGTGCGCAATTGCTCGAACCGCTCCACCCCGATTGCGACAACGGTTGCGCCAAGCGAACTCGCCAGTTTCACGGTCAACGGGAGAATCGCCTGGTCCCCCTGCGGGTCTTCCATCGTCTGGATTACCTCGCGACCCACCTTGAGCTGAGCCAGCGGAAGCTTGCGGAGGGTCTTCAGTGAGGAGCCTCCCTGTCCGAAATCGTCGATCGCCAGTTTGACCCCGACGCGACTCAGCGTCACGAGCGATCGCTCTTGGAACGAGTCGAGCGTGGCGAAGTCGACCTCGGCAATGTCGAGACCGAGCGCTCGGGCAGGGAGACCCGTGGATGCGAGCGTCGCCAACACGCTGTCGGCAAACCCATCGCGTTGAAGCTGTTCACCGCAGACGTTGACCCACAGCGTGAGGTCGATGCCGTAGTTCTCGCGCCAGATCTCGACCTGCTCGCTCGCCTCCCGGATGACAAAATCGCCGAGAGGATGAATGACGTCGGTGACTCGCGCCTCGCCGATAAAGGTCTGTGCACGTAGCAAACCGTGGTCCGGATGATCCCAGCGTACCAACGCCTCGACGCCGACGATTCTCGACGTGACGGCGTCGATCTCCGGGAGATAGTGCACACGGAACTGCCCTCCGGCGAGTGCTGCGCGAAGGGTGCCCTCGGAGACGACCGGCCCGGGCTTGACCGCCGGTGTTGTGACCAGGCGACGATCGAGCGGCATTTGCACGGTGGTCGCAGTGCCCGACGCTCCCTCGAAGATCTGCCAATGACCCCGGCCGGTGCGCTTCGCCTGATACAACGCGATATCGGCTCTGCTGATGAGTTCATCGGCGTCCGCGGTCGCGGAGTCAGTGACGGCAATGCCAACGCCAGTGGAGATGCGAGCCTCCGCGTCGCCGACGATGATCGGCACTTCGAGCGCGTCGAGAATGCGGCGTGCCGTCGATGCGGCTTCCCCGGCATCGCGAATCTCCGCGAGGAGGACGGCAAATTCGTCGCCGCCGAATCGCGCAACGAGATCCTCACGACGGATGACCTGACGCAAACGATTCGCAACCTCACGGAGCACCTGGTCGCCGGCAGGATGTCCCATGGTGTCGTTGACCATTTTGAAGCCGTCGAGATCGAGGAAGAGCGTCGCCATCATGCCGGAGTGACGCTCGATACGAGCAATCGCTCGTGTCGTCGCCTCGCGGAAATTGAGACGATTCGAAAGACCGGTGAGCGGATCACTACGAGCTTGATGGGTGAGCTCAGCTTCGGCTGCTTTCATCGTCGAAACGTCGGTCGACAGGCCTTCGAATCCGATGACGTTGCCCGTGTCGTCGAGTATCGGACGCAGGCGAGCGAGATGCCAAGAGATTCGCCCATCGCGTCGGATGAGCCGCAGAGAGATCGGCTCGCGCGCCACCGACGGGTCTTCGACAAACGCGAGCAGGAGATGGCGGTCCTCAGGATGCAGGATCCGATCGAGCAAACCGGGGTCGGCCATCATCTCCGCACTCGAGTAACCGGTGGCAGTTTCGATTCCCTCGCTCACGTACTCAGTGCCATGTCCGAAGAAGAGATGGCGAATGACGACGTCGCCGCTGATCTCACCGAGTTCCTTGAGCAAGTCGGTCGATAGCGTAAGTCCGGCTCCGTTGATGACACCCCGATGCCGTTCAGACGCAAGTCGGTCAGTGACGCGTCGAGTACTAAGCGCACTTTCGATTCGCTCTACCGCCGCATCCAACACGATGCGATCTGCATCACTGAACGGCGGCCGCCCAGCGCGTCGGATCGAACCCAGCACCACCGCAATGTGCGAGCCGTCGAATACGGGATGGAATTGACCGAAAGCACGGTTGACTTCGCGGTTTTCGTCGCTCAGGCTCCGTGCTCGTGCTCGCTCTTTCGGGTCGGTGACCACGAGGCCCATTTCGATCGGCTTGCGCGCACCGAGAACCTGCGCGACCGCGCCATCGGCGGGAATCCAGGGATTCTCCTCGAGAGGCGGTGCGATCTGTCGCATGCGAGTGCCATCCGTCGAGATCGCCCACATGAACGTGCGATCTCCGAGCGCAGGATCGTCCAGGGCGGAGCCCAGGGTGGCGAGGAGGCGCTCGAATCCGACGCCGGTGAGCGGTCGCTGCGCAGCCTTGGAGGCTTCGGTCAGCCGGGCAATCGTGATCAAGTGTGACCGTTGGATCGGATCCAGCGACGCGCGTCGCCCAGGTACGGGCGAGATGGGTTCGGTCGGCGGCGTCGAATCGGTCATGGGCGGTTGAACGGATCGTCAGTGCTGACGACGATCATCAACCACGGAGCGTAACACCACGCTGGGTGGTTTTTCGCGATGGCTCCCCGTTTCCGGTGGGATTTCTAGCGAAGCCCCAACTTCCGGGTGCAGGCCGGCCACTGACCCCAACCCGATTTGGCCTGGAGGCGTCGGGCCGCCTCGTCCTGGGTGGCCGGTGAGGCCTCGTGCGGGAGCCCGGAATAGCCGAGCCGACGCCAGGTGCCCGCCGCGAACTGATAGGCCCCGTAGTACCCGTTGCCCGTGTTCGCCCTGTAGTTTCCGCCGCTCTCGCACTTGCGAAGCCCGGCCCAGGCCGACTCCGGGATCGCACCGGTTGAGCCAGCGTCGGAAGCCTCGGACGGTGCGGCAGCGGTGGGTGTCGTCGTCGTGACCGCGAGTTCCTTCTTCTTGGGAGGGGCGGTCGTCGTGGTCCGGCGTTTGGCGGGCGCCTTCGACGTCGGCGCAGCGGTTTGGACCGTCGTCTCGACCGTGTCCGACGTCGGATTCACCGGCGTCACGACAACACCCGGCGAGTTCGTCGGCGGAGGCCCAGATGCGGTGTTGGCGATTACGGCGCCGACCTGACTCGAGTCGACGATCTGCGAGGTCACGTTCGTGGGGCCGGGGGCACGAACCCCGGTGTGCGGGAGCGCCGAATTGGTGAGCGTCGCTGCCGGGGTTGCCGGGCTCGCCGGGGTTGTCTGTGCCGAAGCCGGCGACACAAGCACCAGCGTTGCAGCGAGACCAACCAGTGGTCCGATGACGAGCCCTGCACACCGTGCGAGCGCACTGCTGGAGCGATTCAGTTGGGGCGAGCGGACGAGACCGCGATGCTCCAGGGACTGCAGCCGGTTCAGAGGAGTCAAACCGGTCGGATCGTTAGAACCAATCATCGGTTCCTCCTTTCGACCGGCACACCCTACCTGCTGATCCGCACGTTCGTCCCCAAATGTTGCACGCACTGCAATTATCACGTACGGGCGTCGCCGCTGTCCTCCGGTCCTTTTCACTCAACGGCGAGTTGCAGGGTCGTCGGCAAGTTTGCTCCACCAACAACTTGCCGTCGACCCTGCAGCTTGCCGACGAGTGTGGACGGGAGCGAATGCGGGGCACACGGGAGCGCACGCGAGCACGGAGGCGCGGGAGGGGGCGTCAGTGGTTTTGGGAGCTGGTGTTGGGAGGGTTGGTCATGGCCCAGCTGAGGGTTCGCGTGACGGCCCGAGCGCTCGGCTCGATCATGACTTTCGCCGCGAGTTGGCTCGACGGCAACCACAGGGCCCGTCGTACGAAGCGAGGCAGCGACGTAATCGCCGCCGACAGGAGCACGCCGTAGGGAACGGCCATGGTGGGCGCCATCGGGACCGTAAGTAGGAAGAAGGCGGCATCACGCGCCTCGCGGGTGGATCGCAACTCAGGGCGAATGGCGTGGAGCCACGCGCGAAGTTCGGCAACCGATCGGGCCGGCGCAGGCTCGACTCCGCCGATCAATTCAGCCAACGTCGCCTGTTCAGCGACGTAGCGGTCGGCGTCTTCGGTACTCAGGGGCGCACGCCCGTAGCGCTGGTAGGAGCGCAGGAAGCTGTCGACCAGGGCATGGTGGACCCAGGCCAGAAGGTGGGGGTCGTTGGCGGAGTAAGTCCTCCCGTCGGGCGCAATCCCACGGACCCGCTCGTGGACTCGCTTGACCATCGTGATCGCCCCGAGCGCCTCGGCCGTCGGCGCAAACGACACTGCGCCGACGTAGCGGCTGGTGCGGCGCAACCGCCCGAACGGATCGGTTTCGTAGGAGGAATGCTGGGCCACACCGGCCATCGCCAAGGGGTGCATGGTCTGGAGCAGGAGTGCCCGTATGCCCCCGATGAGCATCGAGGCGTCCTGATGAACCTGCCATGTGACGCTGGCGGGTCCAAACAGGCCGTCGTCGGCCCGTGGGGCGTTGAGATCACGAGGTGCCTCGTCGCCGAGGAGGGCGTCTTGCAGCGACGCCTGCAGCAGAGTTCGGATGTCGTCGAGAGGCCGGACAATGTTCACTACGCAACGCTACGCCGAAGCGTCTCCCTATCGTTAGGAGCATTCATCGACGCCGGAGTGCGGAGTCATGAGGCGTCGTCAGGCCGTGGACGAAACGAGGGGTCGGTGACCGATTCCCCGCAGGAGGGCGTCGAATCCCAGGTCGATGGCCTGGACCATGGACCCGTTCGCGCCGGCGGCAGCCCACTCGTGCATCGCCGCCTTCCACACCCCGATCGCTGCCACGGCGTTCACCCGTGCGCTCATCTGGCTCTCGCCGCGGGCGAGGAGAACCTCCGTGGCCGTTTCTTCCCAGACTCGGCGGAAGCTGCCGTCGGCGGCTTGGAGCGCCGGTTCGTTGCGCTGCAGCAAGGCGCCGCGGATGAGCTGGTTGCGAACCTGCTCGCTGGCCTCGAGGGTGCGGAACAGCTCCTTGATCGACTCACGAAACGAGACCATGGGGGGCTCGTCCTTCGGCCTCGCCAGGAGCGCCATCCGCAGGGATGGGGCCAGATCGTCGTGGGGGAAGGCCACGCACTGCTCTTTCGAAGCAAAGTAGTTGAAAAACGTTCGTGCGCTGATTCCGGCGCGGTTTGCGATTTCATCGACCGTGGTCGCTGCGAAACCGTTCTCGGAAAACAACTCCATGGCTGCCTGGCGAACCGCGAGTCTCGTACGCCGCTTTTTCCGCTCTCTAGCGCCTTCGTGCGGAAGTGTTGGAATCTGTGTCACGCTGACCTCGTTGCCGTCCGAAAATGCTCACTATGTACGCATCGCTTCACAGGATAGGGGAAGGTGACCTACGTTGGAAACGTAAGGCAATTGCGAGGGGACGTCTCTCGAGAAAGTTTGTGGACGTACTGATGACCGAATCAGATTCCTCGACGACGTCGCGTGGCAACGCGATCGACCAATCTCACGCTCCGCTACATCTGGCGGGTCGCCGGTTCGACTACCGACGGGGCGGGCTTGTTGAAGCCGAAACCTCGGACGATCCCTTCGAGGTGTTCGCAACATGGCTCTCCGACGCAATCGAGGCGTGTGAAGGGACGGCCGAGGAGCCACACGCGATGTCCCTGGCCACGGTCGGTGTAGATGGACGTCCTTCGATTCGTACGGTGCTGTTGAAGGGCTTCGATCGGGACGGTTTCGTGTGGTTCACCAACTACGAGAGCCGTAAAGGGACGGAGCTCGCCGGTTCCCCGCACGGGGCGCTGAACTTTCGATGGGGCGCACTCGAACGACAGGTGAGCGTGCTCGGAACGGTCGCACGGGTTCCGGAGGCGGCCAGCGACGAGTACTTCGCGTTGAGGCCACGAGGGAGTCAGATCGGCGCAATTGTGTCGCCACAGTCGCAGGTGCTTGTGTCGCGTGAACCCCTCGAACTCGCTGCTGCCGAACTCGAAGCGGGACCGGACAGCGCCATTGTTCGCCCGAAGCACTGGGGAGGGTTCTGTTTGAATCCCGACACGATCGAGTTCTGGCAGGGTCGCTCCAGTCGCCTACACGACCGGCTTCGATATCGACGTGTCGCTTCGGAGTCTGTGTGGGTTCGCGAGCGTCTGGCACCCTAACGTAGGTGTGCAGATTATCTGTGTACGTACTTACGATTTCGGGTCGGGAACGGCGACGCCGAACAGGTGCGATGCGTCGTTGTAGCGGACGAGCCTCCAGCGGTGCACGTGAGACTTGTCGACGTTTGTGAACGTTCGACGTTCCCACTCGGTGATGCCGGTGTTCGAGCTCTCGAAATCGATTGGCGACTGCACGGTCGGGTCGAGGCCGAAGTAATGAAACACCGACGCGTCGACGACGCCGCCGTGCGTGACGATTACTACCGTGTCGTGGCGATGTCGTTGCGAGATCCGGTCAAGCGCATCGGCGACTCGGCGTGCGAAATCTGTCCAGGCCTCGGCGTTCGGTGCGAAGGGGACTTTCGGGTCCCAGCCTTCGGTGTTGCCGTAGAACGCACTGTACTGATCCCAGTTCATCCCTTCGGCGTCGCCGGGCCTGACCTCTTCGAGGGCAGGGTCGCAGTCGTACCCAATTCCGAGCGTCGTTGCGATCGGTGCCGCCGTCTCACGCGCGCGTCGGATCGGGCTTGAATACAGGGCGTGCGCGGCGAAACCCTGTGCGACGAATCGGTTACAGATCGCATCAACTTGGAGGCGTCCCAGCGGGCTCAGCCCGTGACAGGTTGCGACGCCTTCGATCGTGCGTTCGACGTTGCAGAGTGCTTGCCCGTGACGGACCAGAATCAGGCGGGTCACGTGTGGGGTTAGACGGAGGCGTTGAGCTCGGCGAGCGCCTTGGTCGCGGTGGCCACGATGCCCGCAGCATCGAGGCCCAGCTCCATGAGGATCGCTGCTGGCTTGCCGTGAGCGATGAAGCGAATCGGTGTCCCGAGCACGACAACGGGACCAGCCGCGAACCTGGACTCGAGACGGAAATCGCTGACGAGGTCAGCGATGCTCGCTCCAATGCCGCCTTCTCGAATCCCGTCCTCGATCGTGACGACGAGACGGTGCCGTGCTGCGTCGGCGATCATGGCCGGATCCAGGGGCTTCACGACTCGGGGGTCCCACACGGTGACGTCGACGTGAAGCGTCTTCGCGAGGTCCCTTGCGGCCTCTTCGGCTGCTTCGACCATCTTCCCGACGCCGACGAGGCACACGGTGGCCTCGGAGCCGCAGTCGATGACCTTTCGGGCGTTGAGGCCTGAACCTACCTGATCGCTGGGAACCTGTCGGGCTGCACCCTTGGGGTAGCGGATCGACGATGGGCCCGACGTGATCTCAAGACACGTTCGCAACTGCAGAGCGAGTTCCTGTGCGCTCGACGGCGCGAACATCGTCATCCCCGGCACCTTCGACAGGAGGGCGAGGTCGAGGACGCCGTGGTGGGATGCGCCGTCGTCGCCGGTGATCCCCGCCCGGTCGAGGGCAAAAACCACCGGGGCGTTGTGGAGTCCGGCGTCGAGGTTGGCCTGATCGAATCCGCGGGTGAGGAAGGTGGAATACAGGGCGAGGACCGGACGCAGACCGCCGAGCGCCATTCCGGTGGCCATCGTTACGGCATGTTGTTCCGCGATGCCGACGTCATGAAAGCGTCCGGGGTAGGAACTTTCGAACGGCAACAGACCTGTCGGCCCGGGCATGGCCGCTGTGATGGCGTGGACATCGAAGCGTTGTGATCCGATCGACAGCATGGTTTCGGTGAACACCGAGGTCCACGATTGCGGGGCAGCCGCCTGAACGGGGCCGGTGGCGGGATCGAAGGTGCCGGAGATGTCGTGGAGGTTCTTCTCCTCGTCGTCTTCGGCGAAGGAATATCCCTTTCCCTTTTGGGTGAGCACGTGGAGCACGACCGCGCCGTCGTACTCGGCGGCATTTCGCAGCGCTTCTTCCAATTCGGGCAGGTTGTGTCCGTCGACGGGTCCGAGGTAGCGGACGCCCAACGTTTCGAAGAAGGCGTGTGGTTCGTCGACCATTTCGCGCAACGCGGCCTTTACCCCGGCGACGGTTCGCCGACCGAGATGGCCCACGACGGGAAGGCTCGAGATCAGTTCATCGGACCACCGCTTGCCGCGTGCGTAGGCGGGCTTGGCCCGGATCTTCGACACGGTTCGTGTGAGTCCCGAGATGGTCGGCGCATAGGAGCGGCCGTTGTCGTTCAGGACGATCAAGACCTTGGAGTTCGTGTGGCCGAGGTTGTTCAGGCCTTCGTACGCCATACCGCCGGTCATCGAACCATCGCCGATGACGGCGATCACGCGTCGATCGCGTTCACCTTTGGCCTTGATTGCCTCGGCAATTCCGTGGGCGTAGGAGAGCACGGTCGATGCGTGGCTGTTCTCGATCCAGTCGTGTTCGGATTCGCGACGATTGGGATAGCCGGAGAGACCACCGGCTTTGCGCAGATTGACGAACTCGGGCTGGCGGCCGGTGAGAATCTTGTGGACGTACGCCTGATGACCGGTGTCCCACAGCAAGATGTCGCGGGGGGACTCGAAGACGCGGTGCAACGCGAAGGTGAGTTCGACGACGCCGAGGTTCGAACCAAGATGACCGTTGCTGGCGGCGGCCACTGCGTTGACGATGAACTCACGGCACTCGTGGCCGAGCTGTTCCAGCTGGTCGTAGGTCAGTGCCTTGAGGGCTTGCGGCGAATCGATCTCAGCGAGGAGCACACGGTCCAGGTTATCGCTCGGTTGATCTAATGCGTCTTCATTGGTCAGACCTTCGCCAAAGCTCCGCAGGTTCTCCACACATTGCGCTTTGGGAGCCGATGGCGACGAGGTTGCGCGCAGGTCAATGATGCGATGGCTGTTCTGATGGCGGTCGTGATGGATGTCGTGAACGTCTCGTCGGTCGAGGTCGACGGTTTCGGGCGGGGTGGTGGGGCGAAGGTCGATCAGACGGAGAAGATCGACCAACTGCAGGGCAGAACCGCCGGGCTCGCCCGTTGCGGTTGAACTCATGCGGATCGGTCGATTCGCGTGGCTTCCTCGAAGTTGACGGTTGCCTGACGTTCATCTTCGCGAGCGACGCGATTCCAGGGAGCTTTCACCGGGCCGTCGGCGCGGGGGGTAAACGAGACGAGCGTGAAACCCCAGGCCAGGATGCAGACGATCCCCGGGAGGACTCGCAGGCGGCGAGATGATTTCGGGGTTTTGGACGACGTGACGAGGTTCCGTGACGACGCTCGACGAGGCGATACCCGCAACGTCGGGCGGTTCGGATGAAGGCGCTGGTGCAAAATCACGTCGTACTCCAGGTGAAAGGTGATATTTCAATCGGCTCGTCTTCATATTTAATTAAGTGATTCGTGATATTTCTTATTTGGGGGCCCTTCCGCCCGATCGTGACGCTGCGGCGGTGTTGGGCCGGTGTTGGGGCGGTGATGGGGCGGTGTTGGGAAGGGGGGAGCGTAAGGTTTGGCGCGTGGATCGTTTTCAGTACCTGTTCTTGATGGTTGGGTGTCTGGTGCTGACGTTGCCCCTCGAATTCGTGTTTCGTGCCCGCGTCTGGGCGCGGCTGGGCCGGTACCTGCAGGCGCTGGTCGTCCCGTTCCTGCTGTTCAACTTCGTGAACGAGGCTGCGGTCTACCGCCGGCTGTGGAGCTATTCGCCGTTGTACACGACCGGCCTGCGCATTCCACGGAACTATCCGATCGAGGAAGTCGTCTTCTTTCTGGTGATCCCGATGTGTGCGGTACTCACGTTCGAGACGGCCCGCAATGTGTATGACGGACGGGTGCCTCCCTTTCGCATGTGGCTGCGGCAACCACGACACGCGCTTCACCTGCTCCGCGCCACGCCGATCCCGCATGAGTCAGAGCCCTCCCCGGGCGGGCGGCGATTGGCCGTCGTGTCCCTCATCGTCGGCAGTGTCGTTGCTGCGATGGCCGCACTCGTCGCCCTCCTGGTCCGCCGTTCCCACGGGCTTGCGCCGTCGTGGATGCGACGTGGGTTTTCACGTACCTACGAAGCGACGTTCGGGCGCATCGACTGGCAGTACCCCGACTACTCATTTCTGGTGCTGGCTCTGTTGGCCATCGTCTTGATCGTCGAGTGGCGATTGAGCAGCCACGTATTCCTTATGCGCGCGTACTGGGCCACCATGGCCATATCTGCGGGTTTCATGGTGCTCGTCAACGGATGGCTCACCAAGCAGAGCGCGCCGATCGTGTTGTACGCTCCTGAAGAATTCGTAGGGGGTCGTCTCGTTTGGGACATCCCGACCGAGGACTTCGCCTTCGGCTTCGCACTCCTGACCCTCGTGCTCATCTGCTGGAGCAAGCTCAACGGTGTGCAGGTATCGCCTCCGTCGAACGTCACGACTAGTCCGCCGGCAACGATCAACGGTACCGATTAGAAGATCGAGTAACCGCCGTCGATGAGGTGAACCTCGCCGGTGTGCCACCGTGTCGACGGCGACGCAAGGTACACGGCGATCGGACCGAAATCGTCGGGGCTACCCCAACGCCGAAACGGCATACGGGGCATGACGGCGTCGCGGAATTTGTCGAAGTTGAACAGGTCGTTCGTCATTGGCGTTTCGACCCAACCGGGCAGAATCGCATTGGCGGAGATTCCGTAGCGGGCAAACTCGATGGCACACGCTCGCATCATGGAGATGACTCCTCCTTTGGTCGCGGCGTAATGCTGTCCGCGAGCCTGGCCCTGAATGGCGGCGAGTGAGGCCGTGACCACGAGCGAACCGCCCGAGCCCTGTTTCACCATCTGGCGAGCGGCGCCGCGAAGGGTGTAGAAGACGCCGTCGAGGTTGATTCGCAAGACCCGGTGCCATTCATCGGCGGTCATGTCGAGGAACGACTTTGCCGCGCCACCCACACCCGAATTCGCAAAACAGGCGTCGATCTTGCCGAACTCCGAGACCGTTGCCGCGAACGCCTCCTCGACCTGTGCCTCCTCGCCGACGTCGCACAAAAACGACTCTGCTCGCCCACCCAACGATCGGAGTCGATCGACGGCGACCCGGTTCTTGTCCGCGTTCGTTCCCCAAATCGCCACCGACGCTCCGGCGTTGGCCAGACCCTCGGCCATACCGAGGCCGATCCCGGAATTGCCTCCCGTGATCAAGACAACGTGGCCGGAAAGATCGAATGGGTTGGACATGGATGCAACGGTATCTTCCGATCTCCACGAGATTGTGGACAGGTTGACGATCAGCTGGTGCGTGGTCTTGGTGAGCGGTCTGGTGCGTGGTCTGGTGCGTGGTCTGGGCGTGGTCGCGCCGGTGCGCAGATCGTGGCGTCCCGCGCACATAACCGAATGCCGCTGGTACCCTCGGTGTTTGTCGAGAGACACACGTATGCAAACGACTCCGTCCCTCCCCATCGAAATGCCGTCGGCTCCGGCGGAGCTCTTCGACATCGCCGCTCGAACCGACGCACGAGTTCGCCTCCTTCTCGACGAGGAGATCGACCGCTGGTGTGCGGTCGACCCCGAGCTGCGAGCGCCCCTTGATTCCCTTCGAAACCTCGTTTTGGCGGGCGGGAAGCGGCTGCGGCCCGCCTTTTGCCACTGGGCGCACGTTGGAGCCGGTGGTGATCCGGCAGATCCGGTGGTGATCGATGCGGGCGCCGGTCTCGAACTCCTTCACACCTTTGCGCTGATCCACGACGACATCATGGACGGCTCGCTGAATCGTCGGGGCATGCGCGCGGTGCACAAACAGTTTGCCGACGCCCACCTGGAGCACGGATGGCACGCCGAGTCGCGTCGTTTCGGGGAGGGCGTTGCGATCCTGGTCGGCGACCTCGCGTTCGTCTACGCAGATCTCCTGTTGACCGGTGTCAATCCGGAGGCGGCGATGATTTACAACGAACTGCGGGTCGAGGTGAACATCGGGCAGTACCTCGATCTCATCGGTACGGCCAAGGGTGGTCCGACGCTCGAGTCGGCGCGCCGGATCTGTCGTTACAAGTCGGGCAAATACACCATCGAGCGACCGCTCCACCTCGGTGCGGCCCTGGCCGGACGTTTTCGTGACTTTGAGGCTTCGCTGTCGGCGTATGGACTCCCGCTCGGCGAGGCCTTCCAGCTTCGAGATGATCTCCTGGGCGCGATGGGCGATGAGGCGATCACCGGGAAGCCGGTCGGCGACGATCTTCGCGAGGGCAAACCAACTGCGTTGGTCGCCCGCGCCATCGCTGCGGCGAGCCCGTCGCAACAGTTGTTGCTCGACCGCATCGGCCACATTGATCTGCGCCCTGATGAAATCGATGACCTACAGCAGGTGTTCGTCGACACGGGGGCCGTGACGGCCGTCGAATTCGACATCGAACGTCTTTGCGACGAGGCAATCGGAACTGTTTCGCGCGCGGGCCTGGTCCCGTCTGCGACGACGGCGCTGATTGACCTGGCGCACTATGTCACCAAACGCGACCACTAAGGATGGACATCTCCGGAAAGCGGGTCGTCATCGTCGGGGCAGGCCTCGGCGGCCTTTCGGCGGCGTGCAATCTTCGCGGACGCGGTTACGCGGTGACGGTAGTCGAACGGGCATCGGTTCCCGGTGGCCGAGCCGGACTCATCGAAACGAACGGCTATCGCATGGACCCGGGCCCGTGCGTGCTCACCATGACGGGAATCCTCTCGGATGTTTTCACATCCGTAGGTGCACGTATGAGCGATCACGTCGACATCGTTCCGCTCGATCCGATGTATCGGGCAGTGTTCGATTCCTCGGAGGGCGGCGGTGAACTTCGGATTCGCCATGGACGCGAGGCAATGGCGCAGGAGATCGCGTCGTTCGCTGGACAGTCTGAAGCCGATGGGTTCCATCGTTTCGCCGACTGGGTCACGGAACTCTACAACGTCGAGATGCCGGCATTCATCGATCGGAACTTCAACTCTCCGCTCGACATGGCTCGTCCACTCTCGCCGGGATTGAAGCTGCTGCGTCTCGGCGGATTCGCCAAGCTCTCCAACCTCGTCGGCAAATATTTCAAAGATCCTCGGTTGCAGAAGATCTTCTCGTTCCAAGCAATGTATGCGGGCTTATCACCGTTCGAAGCGCTTGGAGCCTATGGCGTGATTACATACATGGACACCATTGCGGGGGTCTACTTCGCCAAAGGCGGGATGCACGCGATCGCCACGGGCCTGGCCGAGGCCGCAACCGCGGGCGGAGTAAAGATTCGTTACGAAGCCGACGTGGAACGTATCGTGCGTTCCGCCGGCACGAACGGGGCCGTCCGAGGCGTACGTCTGGTGGGCGGTGAAGTCATTCCTGCCGATGTCGTCGTCGTCAACGCCGACCTTCCGGTGGCGTACAAGACCCTGCTCCCCGAACTTGACGCTCCGAGGGTCGCCCGCCGGGGTCAGTTCTCGCCCAGTTGCGTGCTGTGGTTGGCCGGGGTGAAAGGCACGTTACCGGTCGGTGCGGAACACCACAACATTCACTTCGGCGGCGAGTGGCGGGCGTCGTTCGATGCGTTGCTCGACCAAGGTGTTCGCATGACCGATCCGTCGTTGCTCGTCACGGTCCCGTCGAAGACTGATGCCGGTCTGGTGCCGAGCCGTGACGATGGACGTGAGCGCCACAGCCTGTATGTGCTCGAACCAGTGCCACACCTTGGCGGACGTATCAATTGGGATACCGAACGTCAACGGGTGCACGACGACATCGTCGCCCGCATCCGTCGACTCGGGTACCTTGGCTCCGACGCCGATATCGAGGTCGAGCATTTCCTGGACCCCAACGACTGGGAACGTCAGGGTATGGCGATGGGAACGCCATTTGCGCTTGCACACACGTTTTTCCAGACCGGACCTTTCCGTCCATCGAATGTGGACAAGCGAGTGCCGGGTCTGGTGTTCGTCGGTTCCTCGACCGTGCCGGGTGTCGGGGTGCCTATGGTCTTGCTCTCAGGGCGTCTTGCGGCCGAGCGCGTATCGGCGATGATTTGACCATGACGATCTCGCTTCCGTCCATCCCTCGGCGGCAAAGGTCATCGGGCTCCAACCAGGGCGGGTCGGGCCGGTCCTCCGTGGTGTCGTCGGGCTCGATCGTTGCTGCAGCAGGGGAGTGGGTGACGCTCGACGAGTCTTACGAGATATGTCGTGAGCTGAACCGTCGCTACGGCACGACGTACTATTGGTCAGCGCACTTACTACCTGTGGTCAAGCGGCCGCACGTCCATGCCCTCTACGGGTTCTGTCGCTACGCAGACGACATCGTCGACGATCTCGGATCAACCGCCACGGTCGAAGAACGGGCAGCGACCCTGCGACAGTTCGGTGACCGCTTCTTCGAGGACTACTCGACGGGGCGCTCGGAGCATCCGGTGCTGAAGGCCGTTGTCCATACCGTGCGGGCCTTTGATATCGACCCCGACTGTATTCGTCGGTTCCTACGTTCCATGACGATGGATCTCTCGGTGGCAACGTACGAGTCGTACGACGACCTACGGGTGTACATGGATGGTTCGGCCGCGGTCATCGGGGAGATGATGCTGCCGATACTCGAGCCTCGCGAGTTCGAACGGGCGAAACCCCACGCCCGCGATCTCGGCGACGCGTTCCAACTCACGAACTTCCTTCGCGACGTCGACGAGGATCTCGATCGCGGACGCGTCTACATACCCCAGGAGGACCTACGCCGATTCGGCGCCGACCCGACGACGCGGACGTGTACTGAACCTTGGCGGGCCGTCATGAGGTTCGAAATCGAACGTTGTCGCGAACTGTACGTGAGCGCTGATATCGGGATCGGTTTGTTGCCGCCGTCGTCGAAGCGCTGCGTGCAGGCGGCACGGGATCTGTACAGCGGCATTCTCGACAAGATCGAGGAAGCCAATTACGACGTCTTCACGCAGCGGGTTCGGGTCACCACCGCCCGCAAAGTGGCGATGGGCTTCAAGGTCGTTCGGCCGCGTCGCTTCGGGTAGCGGTGCGGCCACGCGGCTTCGGGTAGCGGTATAGAGCGACGCTCAGGGCTCAGCTGATCGCCGGGTGGGTCTCGGACGTCCAGCCGTTCCTGGCCAGAAATTCTGCGGCCCAGTGATAGTGGGCGAGCAGGCCTTCGGTCGGAAGGCCGAGGATCCGATGCGCCGCGTAGAGTGCCTCGATCGTGGCGAGCCCGCCGTCGGGGAGTTCGCCTCGAGAAGTGCCGCGTGGGTAGGCCGTATGTACACCTTGTATCGAGCGTGTTTCGAGTGCGCCGAATGGGACGGCGAGTTCTTCGACCCACCGCCACGTGCCATCGAGCAGGAGCAGACCGCGGTCGCCGTCGTCGGGTCGCAAAGGCTCGGCGTCGACGTCGAGTCGGATGTAGCCGTCGAGCGGGCCCGTGGCGGCGAGCGACGTGGATCGGGCGAACCGCAGGCCGGCTGTTCCTCGGAGCGGAAGGATCGTGCACTTGGACCGACGTTCCCGTGGATGGACGACTATGACGGTGTCGGGAAACCGAGTCATGCTCCCCCGATCGTAGTGCCGTTCCGTGAACGAGCGACTTGACACATGTATGTCTCTCACATATATATGTAGAGCCAATACATATGGGAGGTTACTATGACGATGCAAACACCTGCGCTGGCGATGGCACGCCGTCTTGCCCTCGAGCAGGCGTGGGAGGCATACCGGCATGGCTCGTTTCCGGTCGGCGCGGTCATCCTCGATCCTCACGGCGAGGTCGTGGCCGTGGGCCGAAACCGCATCGGCGAGTCTGACGCACCGGAGGGACGACTGCGCAGTGCAGCCATCGCACACGCCGAGATGGACGTGTTGGCGCAGATGCCTCCCGGGGATTACGGCGCACATACGCTCGTCACATCGTTGGAGCCGTGTCTGCTCTGCCGCTCGGCCGCTACCCTCAGCACGCTCGGCAACGTCGACTTCATCGCATCGGACTTGCTCTGGCAGGGTCTGGACGCGCTACCGACGCTCAACTCTCAGGTGGCGCGAAGGTACCCGACCATGGTCGGGCCGCAGTTGGGCAAAGACCCCGATTTCGCATCGGTGCTCCCGCTTGCGGTTGCCATCGCCTCGGGCATGAAGGGAACCACTGCTGGCGACTACGCCATGCGCAGCCCACGGGAGTTCGCAATGGCGAAGCACGTGGTCGACACCGACGCATGGCCGAGTCGCGAGGCCACGCTCGACGATGGCATGAATCACATCGCAGACATCGCAGACATCGCAGACATCGCAGGAAGCGTTTCGCGTTTGGACGATAAGTCATGACCCGGGCTTCGATTGGCGCCATCGTGGGTCGACAGGATTTCGTCGACGCCGTCGACGCCGAAACCGGGGGAGGCGCAGTCGCCATCGCCCTGACGGATCTCGACGGGTTTGGCCCATTGAACGAAGAGCTCGGACCGAGGGCGGGGGACCTCGTCTTGTCGATGTGGAGCAAGACGCTGATCGGATCGCTTCCGAAGAATGCGATCGTACGACGAATCGGCGGAGATGAGTGGGCCATTGCGCTGCCCAACAGCTCGACGGAGAACGCGTTGATTCTGCTCGACGAAATCCGGGAGCACGTCGCGTCGCACATCGTCGAGGGCGTCGGCCGAGTAGTGACTGCGACACTCGGAATCGCGGCGAGGCCGCCACATGGACCAGAAATCGACGACGTGATTCGCTGCGCAGACACCGCGCTCATGCGTGGCAAACGGGAGGGCGGCAATCGCGTTGCGCTCTACGTCGAGGAGAAGATGGTGTTGAAGAGCAACTACTACCCTCGCGCCGATCTCGACCGACTCAGCCGGGTCGCAGCCCGCACGTCTCGCACGGAAGCATCGCTGTTACGTGAAGCACTGGACGATCTCTTCGCCAAATACCGCACGATCTGACCGACTCGGCACGACACGATGGTTCCCGCGAGGCCGATCTGTACAGTGCTGGCATGCAAAGCCCGCGGGTTGTCATCATCGGAGCGGGAATCATCGGTTCCGCAATTGCGCTCGAGATGAGTCGGCGCGGCTGGGAAACGGTCGTCGTGGACAAAGGTGGCGCCCCCGGTCACGGATCAACGTCCGCGTCGAGCGCAGTGGTCCGTTTCACGTATTCCACTGTCGACGGGACGGCGCTCGCGTACGAGGGCGTCGAATATTGGCGAGGCTGGGCGGAGCACATCGGGATGCAGGATCGCCCGCTTGCGAAATTCGTCCAGTGCGGGATGGTGATGTTCGACGACGCCACCGGACTGGCGAAGGCGTCGCTTCCGCCACTCGACGCTGTCGGCGTGGCCTATGAATGGTGGTCGAGTGAGGAGCTGAAGAACCGATTGCCCGAGGTGTCGATACGCGCCTGGTATCCGCCGACCACTACCGACGACCCGGCGTTCTTCGCAGAAGGGGTCGAGGAACTCGGGGGAGCACTGTTCACTCCGGAAGCCGGGTATGTCCCTGACCCTCAACTCGCGGCGCAGAATCTCGCCGACGCCGCGTCGGCAGCTGGTGCGAGCTTCCGATTCCGCAGTGAAGTAATACGTATACATACTGAGATGGCATGTCGGATCGGCGGTGGCTGCACGAGGGTGACGGGTGTCGAGCTCCGGAGCGGTGAAGTCATTTCGGCCGACGTCGTCATCAACGCCTCCGGACCTCATTCGGCGATCGTCAACGAGATGGCTGGAGCGCTGACCGATATGACCGTGCGGACCCGTCCACTTCGCCAGCAGGTGGGTCATGTCCGCGCCCCGGCTGCGCTCGGACCCGCCATCGCCCGCTATCCGGCATGCGGCGACTTCGACAGCGGCATGTACATCCGACCCGACGGCGAAGCGCTGCTCGTTGGAGGCGTGGAGGCGGAGTGTGATCCGATGGTGTGGCTGGACAACCCTGACGAGGTCGACATGACCCTCGATTCAGGCGAGTGGGAGACCCAGGCGATGCGTGTCGCACGTCGCATTCCGGAATTTGGCATTCCCCATGAACGTCGAGGTGTTGTTGGTGTGTACGACGTCTCCGACGACTGGATTCCCATCATCGATCGAAGTGCGATCGACGGCTTCTACATGGCCGTCGGCTCGAGCGGGAACCAGTTCAAGAACGCACCGGTGATCGGGCATTGCATGGCCGAGTTGATCGAAGCGGTCGAGGCGGGGCACGACCATGATCGCGATCCCGTCGTCGTGGTCGGCGTCCACCGCGGTCTGCGAATCAATCTGGGAACCTTCTCGCGTCGACGCGTCGTGGGTCAGAATCGAGGAGTTCTCGGATGACCACCAGCGAATCACAACCCGAACACGAGCCGAAGGAGCGGGCCCGCGTTCGCCGCGGCACACGACAGGCAACGAGAACCGGGCGCGACGGCCGCTCGACCGAGGGCTATCGACAGCTGAGGTCTCCCTTCGAGCCGTTGCGTGTGTTGAGCGATGATCATGTCGCGCACATCCACCGCGAAGCCTTACGAATGTTGCAGGACCACGGCATGAAGGTCCTGCTTCCCGAAGCTCGACGCATCTTCGCCGACGGCGGTGCTGTGGTTAACCACGACGATGCGATGGTGCGGATCCCAACCGACGTGGTCGAGGCAGCGATGGCCCTCGCCCCGAGTTCATTCGAGATTGCCGCCCGAAACCGCAACCGCAACCTGACCCTCGGCGGCAACTCACTGGTCTTCACGCCCGCCGCCGGTCCGCCCTACGCATCGGATCTCGAGCGGGGCCGACGTCCCGGGACACTCGACGACTTCGAGAACTTCGTCCGGCTCTCCCAGTCTTTCGATGTCGTTCACTCCCTAAGTCCAGCGGTTGAGGCGCAAGACGTTCCCATCAACATTCGACATCTCGTGACGACCCGCTCGATGGTCAGCCTTTCCGACAAGGCCCTGTTCGTCTACTCGCGCGGCCGACGAATACTTGAAGACTCGTTCGAAATGGCGCGCATCTCTCATGGCGTTTCGGTCGAAGAGTTTCAGTCAGCGCCGCACTGTTGGACGAACATCAACACGAACTCGCCCCGTCAGCTCGACATCCCGATGTCGCTTGGCATCATCGACTCAGCTCGCGCCGGTCAGGCGTGCGTGATGACCCCGTTTACGTTGGCTGGTGCAATGGCGCCCGTGTCGCTCGCCGGCGCACTGCTTCTGCAGCACACAGAACTCCTTGCCGCAGTTACCCTCTCGCAGCTCGCCCGCGCTGGTGCCCCGGTCATCTATGGCGCATTCACCTCCAACGTGGACATGCGCTCGGGTTCGCCAGCGTTCGGAACCCCGGAGGCCATGAAAGGGGCGATCGCCAGCGGCCAACTTGCCCGCCACGTAAAGCTGCCGTGGCGATCGTCGGGATCGAGCACCTCGAACACCGAAGACGCGCAGGCAGGCTACGAGACGATGATCAACACCTACGGGGCAGTGCTGGGCGGAAGCAACATGATCATCCATGCAGCGGGATGGCAGGAGGGAGGTCTCTGTGCGTCGTTCGAAAAGTTCATTCTCGATGTCGAGATGTTGCAGATGATCGCAGAGTCCTTCACGCCAATTGATATGCATACGGATGAATTGGCCTTCGACATCGTCGCTGCCGTGCCGCCGGGTGGTCATTTCTTCGGAACGGAGCACACACTGGAGCGCTACGAGCATGCGTTCTACGAACCGTTGGTCTTCACTCGCCAGAACTTCGGGCAGTGGACCGAGAACGGTTCAACTACCGCGACGCAAAGAGCGAACACCGTCAAGAACCGGACGCTGGCGAGCTTTGAACCTCCGGCCCTCGATGATGCGATCGCCGCCGAGCTCGACGACTACATGAACCGTCGCATCGCCGAGGGCGGCGCCGCGCCGGACTGACGGTGTCACAGCGCCTGCAATGCGCGCGGGACTGCGCTACGGGACCGCTCAACTCGAGTGAAGGATCACAACTCGGTGTCGACGGGAGCCCGGAGACGCACACGGTCGATGACCGCGGCCCGGTCGATCCACTTCCCGACCCAGAGCCCGATCGCGAAGACGACCAAACCTCCCGCGGCGTCGAGCACGTAGTGGTTCGCGGTCACGACGATCGCGAACAAGGTGACGAACGGGTATGCGACCAACAGCGCAAAACGGATCCATCGTCGCGCACCGGTACGCGCATTCTGCGCCCAGGGCCACAAGGTGTACGTGCACCAGGTTGACCACCCAAAGTGCAGGCTCGGCATCGCTGCGTATTGATTCGACACTTTCGCAACCGGTCCGGACTCGAACGACCACGGGCCCCCGAACGTCTTCAGCGAATCGACGTAGCCGTACGACAGCGGGAGCAGGCGCGGTGGCATCAACGGGAAGAAGGCGAACCCGATGAGGGCGAGGGCCGTCATGACGCCGATGGTGTTACGGACGCGGCGGTATCGGTCCGGGCGTCGTAGGAAACACCAGGCAAAGGCGATAAAGGTGACGATGAAATGGGCTGTCCCGTACCAGGTGTTGAGAAATTGGAACAGCCACTTGGCGCCAAGAAACGCCTCCTGGGCCTGGCGTTCGAAGTACATCGCAAGGGCTTTTTCCCATCGGATGATTCGCTCCGCATTGGTGAACGCCTGCTGCTTCGACCCGCGATTGGAGCCCTGACTGTTTCGGACCACCGTATACAGGGCATAGAACGCACCGCAGTAGAGCACCTCCGTCGCCACGCGCAATTTGCCCCGCTCGCCCGTCCACCGGGCTTTCGGGCGCGTGCTGCTGCCCTGGGACGTCGAACTCATGGCCGCAGAGCCTACGGGCTTCGGCCGGGCCAAACTGGCGATTCGGGAACAGGCAATCGCTCCCGAAGGTTGAGTACTGGACCAAGATGGACGATAAGACATGATCTGGGCTTTTTGGTGGCCAGATTTCAGCCGAAAGCGAAGTGACACGTGAGTACCGAACTGATCGATGCCGACGTTCTCCAGCGTACGTTGACCGCCGCGTTGAAATCGGGTGGCGATTTTGCGGAGGTGTTCGCCGAAGACAAGGTGAACTCTTCGGCGTTGCTCGACGACGGTCGGGTCGAGGAGCTCACCAGCGGCCGCGAACGCGGCGCTGGTATCCGCGTCATCACCGGTGACACGACCGGCTTTGCGCACACCACCGATCTTTCCGAGGCAGGACTCGCCACTGCGGCGGCCGCAGCGGCTGCGGCCGCGCGAAACGGCGGCGGAGGTGTGCGCGAGGTCGTGCTTTCGCGTCGCCATGTTGTTGCACCGCACGTCGTGCTTCGTTCGCCCATCGACATACCGAAGTCGCGCAAGGTCGAACTTCTCCAGCGTGGGGATGCCGCAGCACGAGCCGCTGGAGCCGCGATTCGTCAGGTCACCGTCGGCTATGGCGACTCGCGGCGAAGGATTCTGGTGGCGAACTCCGATGGTGTGTTGGCGTCGGACGAGGTGATACGCACTCGGTTGATGGTCCAGGCCGTCGCGCTCGGTGACGGGGGCATGCAAACCGGCTACGACGTTGCTGCCAAGACCATCGGTTGGGAGCTCTTCGACGAATACGACATCGACGAGATTGCCCGTAAAGCAGCGACACGCGCGCTTACGAAACTCAACGCCCGACCCGCCCCGTCGGCGAAGGTCACCATCGTGTTGAACCAGGGCGCCGGGGGGACGATGTTTCATGAGGCCTGCGGGCACGGGCTCGAAGCCGATCTCGTCGCGAAAGACACGAGCGTCTTCCGGAACAAGGTGGGCCAGCGCGTCGCCGCGGCTGGCGTGACCATCGTCGACGACGGAAGCTACGCCCGCGAATGGGGAACGAGCGCAATCGACGACGAAGGCAACGCGACACGTCGCAACGTCCTCATCGACGACGGCATCCTCACCGACTACATGTGGGATCTTCGACACGCCAAGAAGGAGAACCACGCGCCTTCGGGGAACGGTCGACGTCAGAGCTACCAGTTCCTCCCCATCGTCCGCATGACCAACACGTATCTTCTGGCTGGCAGTGAGGACCCGGCGAGCATCGTTGCCGGAACCGAGTCCGGCGTGTACTGCGCCAAACTCGGCGGTGGTCAGGTCAACACCGCGACCGGTGACTTCGTGTTCGGCATGGTCGAGGCGTACCTCATCGAGAACGGCGAGATCACCGAACCACTGCGCGACGCAAACCTGATCGGCAACGGCCCTGAGGTGCTCCAGTCGATCGATGCAATCGGCAACGATTTCGCGACCGGCGTCGGCACATGTGGCAAAGACGGCCAGGGCGTGCCCGTATCCGACGGGAACCCAACCTTACGTGTACAGGGTATTACCGTTGGAGGTACGGCCCGATGAGCGCTACGGCATCTACGAAACTCGACCTCACCGATATCGCCGATCGAGTCGTCGGTTGGGGTGGGGACAACGAACAGATCGAAGCCTACGTCGCCCATTCCGTCGACACCGAGGTCGAGGTATACCAGGGCGACATCGAAACACTGGCGACCGCGGAGTCCGATGGCGTGGGCATCCGAGTCGTGATTCCCGGGCCCGACGGCGCCCGGCAGGGGTTCGCGTACTGCGGCACCTTCGACGACGAGTCGCTGCACGCAACCCTGCTCGAAGCACGCGACAACGCGACCTTCGGCACACCCGATCCGTTCCTCGGCCTCACTGCGCCCGACGGGCACGCTGCGGCCAACCTCGATCTTTGGCGGGAGTCGCTGCGCAGCTACCCCACGGCCGACAAAATCGCATTGGCGATGGAACTCGAGCGCGCCGTTCGCGCCGGAGATTCCCGGATTCGGTCTCTGCGGTCGGCGTCGTACGGTGACGGCCTCCTGGAAGTAGCGATCGCATCATCAGTGGGCATACGGTCGTCGTATCGGCGCAGCGGCTGTTCACTGGTCGCTTTCGCAATCGCCGGCGCCGACGATGAAACCCAAACCGGATTCGGCTACTCCGTCGGACGAGAGCCGAGCGAACTCGACCTCGCACGCGCCGCCGCGATGTCGGTGGAGCGGGCGACGCGTCTCCTCGGAGCGAAGAAGCCCGCGTCGCGAACGACCACGGTGGTGTTCGACCCGTACGTCACGTCGTCGCTCCTCGGAATCTTGGGTGGCACCGTCAACGGTGAGGCCGTGCTGAAGGGCCGGTCGCTGTTTGCCGACCGAGTCGGCCAGCAGGTCGCCGTCGATGCGCTCACGCTCACTGATGACCCCATCAACCCCGACGCGTACGGCGCCACCCCGTTCGACGCCGAAGGTCTCGCCACGCGTCGTATCAGCCTGATCGAGGGTGGCGTTCTGCAGGGTTTCGTGCACAACTCGGTTTCGGCGCGCCGGGCGGGGAACGGCGTGGTATCGACCGGTTCGGCAGTGCGGGGCGGGTTCAAAGGGACGCCGGGCGTAGGTTGTCGCGCGCTTTCCGTCGTGCCGGGAACCCAGTCACCCGAAGCCGTGCGCACCGCAGTGGGTGACGGCGTGCTGATCCAGTCCGTGAGCGGGATTCACTCCGGCGTGAACCCAGTGAGCGGCGACTTCTCGGTCGGCGCGGAAGGTCTTGTCATCCGTGACGGTGAACTGGCTGAACCCATCAAGGAGTTCACGATTGCGTCCACGATTCAGCGGATGCTGATGGACATCAGTGCCATCGGTTCCGACCTGGAATGGTTGCCTGGCGGCTCGGCGGGTGTCACGCTGGCCATAGCCAACGTGTCCCTCTCCGGGTCCTGACCCGGTGGCGGAGACCACCGACGACGCCGACGCGACGAAGCTCGCGAAGCAGGCACAGCGTCGACAAGCTCGCGACGGGAGAAAGTCACTCAGTCCCGAGTATCGGGAAACGGCAAGCAAACTCATCTGTGGACATATTTGTTCCAGTTCGACGTTTGCTACCGCTGCGACGGTGGCGTCGTATGAGTGGATGCACTCGGAGGTCCAGACCGCTGAACTCAATGAGGCGATTCGAGGCTCCGGCAAGCGGCTCATCGTTCCGGAAGTCACCGGTCCCACATCGATGCGGTTCCTCCTGTTCGAAGACCGCTCAGTCGAGGTTGACCTGGCGCAGGCCGAGATGATCGTGGTGCCGTGCGTCGGGTTCGACCTCGCCGGGAACAGGATCGGAAACGGACGCGGGTACTACGACCGGGCACTAGCTCGCGTCACGGGTCGGCGAGTGTGCGTGGCGTTCGACGCGCAACGAATCGATAGTCTGACGGTGGAGCCGACCGACACACCGATGCATTTCGTCATCACCGAGTCCGGGCCCGTCGTGGGAGAAGAACTGTGGGTGTAACCGTCGTAGAAGTCGAAGATGCACCGACGTGGCGTTCTCGTCTCGCGCCGCTGCTTCCCGGGGAGGAGCTCCTGCTCCCGTCAGAGGCGGAGGCTCGTACAGACGACATCGATGCCGCGTTCGTCGAAGGAATCACGACCGGGCTCGAGCGGTACACGAACCTCCAGTTCGTGCAGTGCCTGTGGGCCGGCGTCGACAAGCTCCTTGCCAACCCCGACTTTCCCCCTCACGTTGCCGTGGCGCGCATGGTGGCGTCCTCGATGTCGCAGTCCATGGCGGAATTCGTCGCCGCATCAGTTTTGTACGTGCACCGACGATTCCCCGAGTACCTCTCGCAGCAGGAGCGTCGGTCCTGGCTCGAACTGAGCCAACCGGTGGCGGCCGAATGTCCCGTGGCGATACTCGGTGCGGGAGTCCTCGGGTCGTTCAGCGCCCAGGCGCTGCGGGCGCTCGGATTTCCCGTGCGACTGTGGGGGCGAACCGTTCGAGCCGATGACCCCTCCGTGCTCGTCGGCGCTCAGGGTTTGGCGACGTTGCTCGAGTCGAGCGCGATCGTCGTGAATCTCCTACCGCTCACCCCCGACACCGCTCACATCATCGACCACGGATTCCTCTCGATGTGTCGCCCTGGTGCGTCGATTGTGAATGCGGGACGGGGCCGACACGTCGTCGACGATGCGCTTCTCGCCGCCCTCGATTCGGGTCGTATCGAACACGCAGTCCTCGACGTTTTCACCGTCGAACCGCTGCCTGACGATCATCCCTTCTGGACCCACCCTCGTGTCACCGTGATGCCGCACGTGGCTGCGGCCAGCACTGCCGATGCGGTTGCGGAATCAGCTGCAAATGGTATGCGAGCCTATCGTGCCGGTGAACCGGTGCCCAGCATGGTCGATCGCAACCGCGGTTACTGATCGCTCATGCAACTGGGTGCGCTTCTCGACCAGATCGAATCGAAGTTCTGGTCGACACGTCCGGGGGCTCTCGTGCTGATGGGGATCGGTGGCCATGGCGCAAGTGGGAAAACGACGCTGGCCCGTTCGATCGCCAGCTCGGTTCCCGGCACACAGGTTGTGGCGACCGATCAGTTCTTCAACGGCACCACGTTCGACTTGGATCGGTTACGCACCGAGGTGATCGACGTCCTCCTCACCGGGAACGAGGCGTCGTACGTGGAGTGGGACTGGGCGAGCGGCGTCGAGGGTACGCGTTGTGTGGTCGAACCACGTGGCCTGGTGATAGTCGAGGGGGTGTGTGCGCTTCACGAAATGTTCCGGCACGACCTCGCCCTCCGTGTCTGGGTCGACACTCCCGCCGACACCCGGCTGGCTCGTGGCGTCGCCCGCGACGGGGAAGCCTCACGTGAGCGCTGGGTCACGGTGTGGATGCCGAACGAGCTCGCGTATGTCGAGCGGGATCGTCCAATCGAATGTGCACATATGATTCTTCGCGGCGATCAGCCGTACGAGTAGGCTGGGAACATGTCGCGAATTGCTGTCGGATCGGACCACGCCGGGTTTGGGCTCAAGTCGACGCTGGCGGATCTGCTGCGTGAGGCCGGACACGAGGTGGTCGACCTCGGGGCCCACGACCGCACGACGGTTGACTATCCCGATTTCGGCACTGCGGTGGCGAAGGCGGTCGTGGCGGGCGACGTTCACCTGGGCGTGTGCGTGTGCGGGTCGGGGATCGGCATCTCGATCGCCGCGAATCGCGTGGGTGGTGCTCGGGCTGCCCTCGTGCACGACGTGACCGCGGCCCGGCTCTCGCGAGAGCACAACGATGCGAACATCATCTGCTTCGGTGAGCGCCTGATCGGCGTCGAAGTCGCCAAAGAAGCCCTCGAGGTCTTCCTCGCCACACCGTTCGCCGGGGGCCGTCACCAGCCCCGCGTCGACAAACTCGGCTAACCCGCTCCCCGCCCCTTCCTTCTCCCTAGGCCTCCCTCCCGAGCTTTCTTCCTTCCGAGCTTGTGGTGCGTTTGGCACCCGTTTGGTTGGGTGAGCCCGGCCAAAAGCAACCCAAGGGGGCCAAAAGCACCACCAGCC
>JANOWU010000228.1:0-18345 GCA_031418035.1 Acidimicrobiia bacterium | reverse complement strand
CTGCCCACCCCAGCATGTCTGCGGCGGCTCGGACCAGAAACGGCAGACGTGTTTTCGTGAGCACCTTTGCGACCACACTCACGTGTGAGACACCGATCGTGCCCGCATCAACCGCGTCGGACCACCCAGGAAGTTTCGTGTGTACACCTGAGCATGCGCTACACGTTGCTCACCCTCAGTAGGCCGCGCGTGCGTGTTGAAGGCGAGCCATTCCGAAACGTTGCGGTACCCGTCTTCGCGAATTGTCGGTGATTCCGAAAACGTGGCGACAATATGTGTGCATATCTTGTCGAATTGATCAACCAATGCTCGTGCGGCCGTCACGTTCGCTGCTGTTAGGACCGCGCCGTTTTGCAGGCTGGCGACAACCGACAGTGCCGCAGACTCAGCAAGCTCAAGAGAGTGGTCGAGAGACGATTCCACGTACACATTGTATCGCGATACCACGAACGTATGTTCGAGAAAATCAACGAAAACGGCCCGAAACCGTCAAAACCACCATCTCACCCGTCGTTTTCCTACACATGCCCGTGTTGATCCAAGGGAAATCCTCGACCACCAAGACCAATCGCCAATAGGTTCGACAGCTTCGACCCAAACCTCGGTCGATGGCTGTTCTGTCCGAGGCCCTGGCGAGAGATCGGAAGGAATACGGTCGGAGGATCTGTGAGAGCTGGTCAGGTTGCCAAGGAGTAGTAGTCCTCGGTCGTGAGAGGCCGAAACCCAATCGAGGTGTAGAGACCAAGGGCGCCTTCGTTTTGGGTGGCGACTTCGAGACCGACCTGTTTTACGCCTTCGTCGAACAGCTTGCGACAGGTACGGCGGAGTACCTCGCGGCCGATGCCGCGTCCCTGCATCGCCGGATCAACCGCGAACCCGTAGATGCCACCGGCGTCGCCTTCGCGAGTCACCCGTAGGGTTCCGACGGCGATGTCGTCCATCTCGATTACGAGCGTCTGCAACAAGTCATTAGCGAGGGGGAGGTTGTCGTCGCCGGGCGGGTAGCCGAACGCAGTCGCCACGAGCCGCGATACGACGGGACCGTCGTCGACGTTCGCGCTTCGAATGCCGATATGTAACGGTGATGGATGTGCGGTCGGGGCGTCGGTAAGGAGCATTGCGTACTCGGAATGATCGAGGACGCCTCCTCGGCCAAGGGCCAGGCAACGCCCGGCTTCAGAGTTCCGTGGGGTTACGAGCAAGACGCTCGAATACGCTCGATCACGGCAGAGGGCGAGCGCTGCGTCGAGGAGTTTTGTGGCGATTCCTTGGCGACGTGCCGCTGGGTCGACCATGCCCACGAGTTCCACGTTGTGTCCGTCGAAACAGTGGAGACCGAGAAACCCGAGTAGCCGCGTATCGTCCCACCACAACAGATCGTTCGTCTGCTCGATTGCTCGATGGGCGAGCGTTCCCCATTCGAGCTTGAGTCGACCGCCGTCAACGGCAAGTGTCCGATGTTCGAGTGCCTTGATTGCCTCCATCGCCGCAACGGACAGACCTTTTGACAGTTCAAGCACCGGCCGACAGTACAGCGTGTGAGTCCGGCGAATCCCGGCATTTTTTCGCGCTGTGTTGTTCGCGGCAACACAACGCACGACTACGTGGTCATCGACAACTTCGGGCGGAGGAACCGCATGCTCACCGTTCCCGCCCGTTAGGTCACTGCGAGGGCGGGGACGAGTGTGGCGACGTCGCCGACGCGGATCGTCCCACCTCGCAACACCTCGGCGTTGAGCGCGAGCTTGCCGTCGAAGCGCCGGATGATGTCCTTCAGGACTTCGCGATCGACCTCCAATGTGTCGGGGTCGACGGTTGTCATCGGGCATCGACCACGCCGAGAGTCGATGCCGATGATCACCTCACCTATGTGGAGCTCGTGGCCGGGCCACTCGGTCTCGCCCATCGCCTCGACCCCGGCGATGACGATGTTCGGGCGCAGTCGGCGGACGTCGCGCCCAAAGGACTCAACCGCACCGTCGGTCGCAACGAGGAGCGGGAGGACGTCGAATCGCTCGGGTCCGTCGTACGCCTCGAGGGACGCGTCGTGCCCGGCGGCTTCGCGCACTCGGGCGAGCACCTCGGGAGCTGTCCATGGCAGACCGTCGACGCGTGGGGTGCCGTCGTCACCGAGCGTCGCGTGCAGACCGAGGAGCCGGTGATGCCGACGTGACGTGCGTACGCCCTCCGGTCCGCGCACGTGGACGAGGCGGTCGCCGAACACGCCGTCGGTGGTCAGTACTGCTTGGTCCAGCCGTTCTCCGGCAAGCGTCTTGACGGGATAGCGCCACAGCTCGGCAACAGTCATCGGGCTGTTCGTCATGGCATCGTCTCCAGGAGTTGGGCGGCGGCCTTGCGGGCCGCGGAAATGGGTTTGTCATTGTCGAAGACGGCGGACTGCACGATTGCGCCGTCGATGAGCACGGCGAGCGCGTCGGCGAACCATGGAGGGGTGCGGGTCTTGGTCTGGGTGGCCAGCGACGCGAGATGTCGTACGAGGGACCGCTTGTGGTCGGCCACGATGGTCCGGTGCTGGTCGTCGATCTCTGTCGGCTCGGCGATGGCGTTGATGAACGCACAGCCGCGATAGCCAGGTGACCGCCTCCAATCGCGAAGGGCGTCGAACGCGGCGAGAACGGGGTCGGTGCCGCGAGCGATGTGGCGATTGACGGCCTCGGTGAACCAGTGCATCCAGCGGTCGTGGCGATCGTTCAACCACGCCGCGACCAGGTCGCGCTTGGAGGGGTAGAGCGCATAGATGCGTCGCAGAGAGACACCCGACGCGTCGCGGATCTCGGCCATACCGACGCCGGAGATCCCTCGCTCGTAGAACAGCGTGTCAGCTGCATCGAGGACGAGTCGATCGGCGTCGTCGATGGTGAAGGTCGCGGCGGGGCTCATCGCAGCGGAATCCCGCCCGTGTCCCCATCGGTACGGGGACCGAAGATGCGCCGGTCTTCCGCCGCGATGACGACGTCGTTGATGCTCGCCTCGCGTCGACGCATGTAGCCCTCGTCGTCGAACTCCCAGTTCTCATTCCCGTAGGAGCGGAACCACTGGCCGGAGTGGTCGTGCCATTCGTACTGGAATCGCGCGGCGATGCGGTTGCCGCCGAACGTCCACAGGTCCTTGCGAAGGACGTAGTCGAGCTCGCGGTCCCACTTGGTCTGCAGGAACTTGATGATCTGATCGCGGCCGACGACGAACTGGTCACGATTCCTCCATACCGAGTCGACGGTGTATGCCGCCGCAACCCGCTCTGGATCACGAGAGTTCCAGGCTGCCTCCGCGGCCAGCACTTTGATGCGTGCGGTGTTTTCGTCGAAGGGTGGAACGGGGGGACGCGTCACTACCGGCTCCTTATGAGAATGAGTGTTCTCATACAATACGAGAACGATCGTTCTCACGTCAAGGAAATTCCCACGTCACATCAGCGTGGACTCGACGGCGCAAGCCGGGTGCGACTCCACCTTGTCGCCAACGAGGCACCACACCGCACGCCTCCGTGGACCGCCAGCCGGCTTACGCGCTGAGTGACATCCACTCGTTGGGCACGGGAACGATCTCGGCATGGTCGATGGCTGCAACAACGATCCGTTGCGCGTCGAACACATCGTGTTCGGGAACCAGGAGCACGAGTCGTGCGGTTGGGTCAATACGTGCACGTATCGTTGCGGCATCGATGGCCGCGTCGAGATCCACACCGACCGAGCAGGCAACCACGACACCGTCGCCGTGCAGAAGTGCCGGATCGAGTTGTTTCAGCGTCGCCGGACGAACCGAGTCGACGGAATGCAACGTCCCGTGTACACCTGCGATCCCCGGATTCGAACGAACGATGCAACGCAACCAACGCTCACGGGCCAGTTGATTGGCGGGATGTGTGCCGGCGTCGTGGCGACGACGTGATTCGACCGATCCAACGGCGTTCTTCAGTGATGCTGCGATGTCGCGGTCGTGTCCGAGCATGGCGTTCGCCAAGCGGTCGTGTCGGCCGACACCAACTTCCAGACTGGTGTGGCCGGTTTCGTCGGTCGTGACCCTGCCGACTTCCAAGCCCAACACCTCGGCCCGGACAACACCGTGATCAACGACCACTTCGGCTCCGGCGTCGGTAATAAGCGCGCTGAATATTCGGAGCTGGTCCTCCGATACCGGCTTTGCCAGATCGGCACCGACCGTAGCTGCAGCGACCGAGCGGCCGACGACCTGCCAGAGCTTGGGGGGATTCCGCAGACACCGTGCCTTTTCGACGTCGGTCGGGGCGACACGGTCGAGCAAAACGTGAAGTGTGCCTATCTTCTGACGATGCGCCCACACAACCGCCCCGCCTAGCCACCCTCGCGGGTTCGGATCGAGGGTCGAGTCAGGCATGTCGTCGATGTGGACTTCGTTGGTCGCCCGTTCGGCGACCAACACCCAACCTGTCGACGAGGCGGCGTCGATCAAACCCGCTCCGGCCTGAAACGAAACCGGTTGGAATACGGTGGCACTCTCGTCGGCCGACGCGGCTCGCCGCCAGCCCAACGCATCATCTTCGGAAAATCCGTTGATGACGAGCGCTCGAAGCTTGGCGGCGAGAAGTGATGCGCGCTGTTCGGGATTCACCCGTTCAGCCTTTCAATCGTGCAATCGCAGGTGAGCGAAAGCTCATGCCTTCTTTTCGCGGGTTCCGTATCGCTTGTTGAAGCGATCGACACGTCCGCCGGCATCAACGAGCTTCTGCTTACCCGTGTAGAACGGGTGGCATTCGCTGCAGAGTTCGACGACAAGCGTGGGCGAGGTGGACTTCGTGGTGAAGGTGTTTCCGCACGAGCAGCGCACGGTGCAGTCTTCATAGCGGGGGTGGATCCCTGCCTTCATGGTGTACTCCTTGGATTTGAGCTACCGATTCCGACCGGTAACGAGAGACATACGAGATTAGTCGACGTTTACGTCGACGAAATCCACTAGCTGACCGCTGGCGCCTTGGCGATCTCGGCGAGGAACTCCGCATTGGTCCGGGTGGTCTTGATCCGGTCCATCAGCAATTCGAGCGCCTTGGCGGCCGTACCGTCTTCGGCCAAACCGTTCAGCACACGACGCAGCTTCCAAATGGTTTCCAACTCGATCTTGTCGAAGAGCAACTCTTCATGACGGGTCGACGATTCGTTGACGTTGATTGCGGGATAGATGCGCTTCTCGGCCAAACGACGATCGAGACGAAGCTCCATGTTGCCCGTACCCTTGAACTCTTCGAAGATCACGGTATCCATGGTCGATCCGGTCTCGACGAGCGCCGTTGCCAGAATCGTGAGCGAACCGCCTTCTTCGACGTTGCGGGCCGCACCGAAGAACTTCTTCGGCGGATACAGCGCTCCGGTGTCGATACCGCCGGACATGATGCGGCCGGTGGCCGGCGCGGCCAAGTTGTACGCACGAGCAAGACGTGTGATGCCGTCGAGGATGATCACAACGTCGCGACCCTCCTCTACGAGACGCTTCGCTCGTTCCAACGCCAGCTCCGCGACCATCGTGTGCTCATCGCTGGGCTTGTCGAACGTCGACGCAACCACTTCACCCTTGACATGGCGTCGCATGTCGGTGACCTCTTCGGGTCGTTCGTCGATCAGCAACACCATGAGGTGAACACCTGGGTTGTTCGTCTCGATCGATGCGGCGATTTGTTTCATCACCGTGGTCTTCCCGGCCTTCGGAGGTGACACGATCAGGCCACGTTGGCCTTTGCCGATCGGCGCGACCAGATCGATGATGCGACTCACCATGTTTCCGGACTGGCCCGGCTCTTCGAGTCGCAACTTCACGTCGGGGAACAGCGGCGTGAGGTCCTCGAACTTCGGGCGTAGCCGTGCGACCTCGGGATTGTGTCCATTCACCGTGTCGACGTGAACGATCGCCGGGAACTTCTCCTGGGCGGTGGCGGGACGGTGTCGACCGAGGACCCGGTCGCCACGACGAAGGCCGAGCTGCTTGACGCGGTTGACCGGCACGTACACATCGTCGGGGGAAGGCAGGTACCCCTTGGCCCGAATGTAGCCGTAGCCCTGGTCGGCGAGATCGAGGAAGCCCTCGATCTCGATGAGTTCGCCCGTGTAGTTCTCGCTCAACCGGTCAGCAACTGCGTCTTGGCCGACGGTGACCTGGCGATCGCGGTCACGGCCGCGGCGGCGGCGCTTGCGGCCACCTTCGTTCTCGAAGCCCCCGCCGAACTGCTGGCGGTTGCCCATCTCGGGCCGATCGTTGCGTGGTCCCCGATCCCCGTCGTTGCGCGGTCCGCGGTCTCCGTCGTTGCGTGGTCCCCGATCCCCATCGTTGCGTGGTCCTCGATCAGGGCGATCGTTGCGTGGGCCGCGGTCACCCTCGGGGCGATCGTTGCGTGGGCCGCGGTCAGCTTCGGGGCGATCGTTGCGTGGAGCGCGGTCAGCTTCGGGGCGATCGTTGCGTGGAGCGCGGTCAGCTTCGGGGCGATCGGGACGCTGACCTTCGACGCCGTTTCGGTCTCGATCACGAAAGCGGTCTCGTCGATTTCGACGCGCGCCGCCGAATCCTTCGTCGGATCCGCCGGCATCGTCACGCAGGTCGCTCGGGGTCGACACCGTTTTAACGATCTCACCACCGTCGCCGTTTGACTCTTCGATCGGCTTCGCTGCTGCAAACGCCCACTCGTCTTCCGCGGGGTCCGGCAGCGGCGCGCCGGTGTCGGCGTCGGCGAAGGGGTCGAACACGGCAGCCGCGGGTCGGGGTCGGTCGTTGCGCGAACCTCGTGCGGGACGGTCCTGTCGTGGACCGCGGTCATCGCGTGGCCGGTCGTTGGCAGGACGCTGCTCGCGGGCCTCGCTCGTTGCAGGGCTGGGCGACGTGTGCGACGAGTTGGCATCGCCGGCCTCGATCCGATCAGTGGCCTCCGGAGCGGCAGGCTCCATGTTCGGAAGCGTCTCGGCCTTGTCGGCGCGGGGCTTTCGGGTGGAAGGCTTCTTCGCAGGGGCTTGCGCGTCGACGCCGGTCGCCTTCATGATCTGATCGACGATGGTTTCTTTTTTGGCGCGCGGGCTGGCCTTCATGCCGAGGGCGCCTGCGATTGCGACGAGTTCGTCGCGCTCTTTCGCTTCGAGGAAGGAGCGTTCTATGTCTGCCATGGTGTGGCCTCCACGGGCGAGGTCGCCCGAGTCGTAAAGGGGTGGGCTTGGTTCGCGAGAGCACGCACTGCACCGAGGATCACAGTGAATGTGCTGGCTTCATCGAGAATTCCTATGACGAAGAACAGCGGCCTCGCGCTGCGGCGATAAGGGCGTGTTATCCACGCGACTTCGACGCCTAGGGCACCAAGGGGGCCGGGGTTGGAACCACCGACTGGAACCAACATAGGCTACCGATGACCGAACAGCAAGTTAGGACCGAATTATGGCCAGCCGTTGCCTTCGGTCGAGTGGCAAAAGCAACCCTATCGGCCGGTGACTTTGGCGATGAGGTCCATAACGGCAGCAGCGTCGTTGTCGACAACCTGAACTTGCTGCTCTCGAGCTTCGAGCCCGATGACCTTGTCCGGACGCTGCGGCTCGAATCCGAGCGCCTCGACGATTGTTGCGCCGAACTTCACCGGGAGGGCTGTTTCCAGGCATAACACCTTCGTGCCTGCAGGAAGGCTGTGCTGCTGCTCCCGGGCCACTTTGACACCATCGGCCGTGTGGGTGTCGATCACCCGAGAACATGTCTCATACACGTAACGAATCGTCGCAATTCGGTCACTATGTGTACTTACGCCACTGGCGATCTTGTAGTCACTCATCGCACGACGTTCGTCGGAATCGCCGAGGTCGAAGCCTCCGGTCCGAACTTCCTCGTAGAGGCTTCGAGTGCGATCACCGTCCCTGCCGGTCAAGTCGAAGATGAATCGTTCGAAGTTCGACGCTTTGGAGATGTCCATGCTCGGGCTCGAGGTGGCGTGCACGGCAATCGATGCGCGGGGCCTGTAGGCGCCGGTACGGAAGAACTCATCGAGGACGTCGTTCTCGTTGGTGGCGAGAATCAAACGCTCGATCGGAAGTCCCATCATGCGTGCGACGTGCCCGGCGAAGATATTGCCGAAGTTGCCACTCGGCACCGCGAACGCTACTTGTTCGGCGTTCGTCGAGGTCACGGCAAAGTAGCCCTTGAAGTAGTACACGACCTGCGCGACGACCCGCGCCCAGTTGATCGAGTTCACGGTGCCGATGTTGTAGCGAGCTTTGAACGCAGCATCTTCCCCGACGAGCTTGACGATGTCTTGGCAATCGTCGAAAACACCGCGAATAGCGATGTTGTGGATGTTGGGGTCGAGCACGCTGAACATCTGCGCGGCCTGGAACGCCGACGTCCGCTGATATGGAGACAGCATGAACACACGTATGTGGGTCTTCTCGCGCATCGCGTAAATGGCTGCTCCGCCGGTGTCGCCACTGGTAGCACCGAGGATGTTCAGCTCATCGCCGGTCTTGTCGAGAACGTAGTCGAACAGGTTCCCGAGCAACTGCATGGCGATGTCTTTGAACGCGAGCGACGGGCCGTTGCTGGTACACAGCAGATACAGGTCGTTGGTCAGTGGCTCGACAGGAGTGATGTCGACGGAGGCGAACGTCTGCTCCGTATACGTAGCATCGATGATCGACTTGAGGTCGTCGTGGGGGATGTCGGTTGCGAAACGACCGATGATCTCGAGCGCGAGTTCGGGGTAGCTCATGGTTCGCATCGCGAGGAGCTGTTCGTCGGTGAGTCGGGGATAGGTTTCGGGTACGACAAGTCCGCCGTCGGGGGCGAGTCCTTCGAGGAGGATCTCGGTGAAGGGTCGAGGGAGCATGCCACCCCGAGTCGAGATGTAGTTCATCGCAGGATGCATTTTCAGTTCCCTGCGATTACTCGAAGGACGGTGCCGATTCGATCCACGGCACTCAGTTTGCGGAGGTCAGCGAGGCAGCCTTGAATGTCGCGCTCACGCGCAACGTGCGTAATAAATACTATGCGCGCTTCCTTTCCGAGGCCTTCCTGTTCCATCGAACGGATCGAAACGCCATGCGTGGCGAACACACTGGCCACGGCGGCCAGTACGCCCGGTTGGTCTGCGACTTCGAGGTTGAGGTAGTACTCCGACTCGGTGTCTTCGATCGGAGCGAACGACGCTGGACCGAACGTGCCAATGGGAGCATGGGTTAGCTTGCGGAGGTTGACGGCGGCATCCACGATGTCGCCGAGTACCGCGCTCGCGGTCGGTAAACCTCCTGCGCCGCGTCCGTAAAACATAAGCGAACCTACTGCCTTTCCCTCGATGAAGACTGCGTTGTAGGAGCCGTTGACGGTCGCGAGAGGATGGGACTTCGGGAGCATTGCTGGATGAACCCGCACGCTGAGTTGCCCCTTCGATTCTTCCGCGACGGCCAACAATTTGATGACGAGCCCGAGCTTCTTCGCGAACTCGACGTCGGCCGCTGTCACACCGGAGATGCCTTCGCGATGCACATCGCCCGCTACCACCTTCTTGCCAAAGGCAATGCTGGCCAGGATGGCTGCTTTCGAGGCGGCGTCGAAGCCCTCGACGTCCGCGGTTGGGTCGCGTTCGGCGAATCCGAGACTCTGGGCTTCGGTGAGTGCGTCGCCGTAGGAAGCGCCCATCTCCGTCATCTGGGTGAGGATGTAGTTGGTCGTCCCGTTGACGATGCCCATCAAGCGAATGATGCTCTCGCCCACCAATGACTCGCGAAGCGGGCGAATGAGCGGGATGCCCCCGCCGACTGCGGCCTCGAACAGCAGGTCGACACCCGCCGCGTCGGCAGCCGCAAACAACTCGGCCCCGACGTTGGCCAGCATTTCCTTGTTTCCGGTGACGACGGGTTTGCCCCGACCCAACGCGTCGAGCACCAAGCCGCGGGCCGGCTCGATGCCGCCCATGAGCTCCACCACGATGTCGACGTCGTCATTCGCGACGAGTCCCGGCGAATCATGGGTGAGCAGCGCCGGGTCAATGCCCTGTCGCGGGCGCGACGTGTTGCGAACGCCAACTTGGGTGACTACGAGTCGGATGCCGGTCCGCTCGGCGATGGCGTCGGAGCGCTCAGCAACGAGTAAGACCAGTGGTGCTCCGACGTTGCCACAGCCGAGCACGCCGACCTTCACGATGTGTTCGGGACCGGACGGAACAGGTTTCGTGCTCATACGGCCCACGAGGCTACCGGCCACGAACCCGAGTTGATGCTCTCTTTGCGATTTCGGCCGCGCGGGCCGGGTTCGCTCCGCAGATGTCGCTTTCGCAGATGTCGCTTAGAAGATGTCGCTTAGAAGATGTCGTTGCGGAGGAGATCCTCGTAGGACTCTCGACGGACGACGAGCTGGGTGCGTCCGTCGTTCACGAACACGACGGCCGGCCGCGGCAGCTTGTTGTAGTTCGAGGCCATGGCATATCCGTAGGCACCGGTGGCCGGCGTGCAGAGCACATCACCGACGACAGTGTCTTCGGGAAGCCAAGCGTCGCGCACGATGATGTCGCCGGACTCGCAGTGTTTGCCGACGATTCGGAACGGCTTCGTACGTTCCGCGTCGGCCGCTCGCGGCAGGAACGCCTCGTACTGTGCGCCGTAGAGGGCCGGGCGGATGTTGTCGCTCATGCCTCCGTCGACGCTCAGGTACGTGCGCACGTCGGGGAGGTCCTTGATGGTGCCTACGCGGTAGAGGGTCAAACCGGCGTTGGCGACGATCGCCCGACCGGGCTCGGCGGACAGCACGACCGAACTCGAGATGCCCGCTCGTGTTGCCGCCGACTTGACGGCTGCGGCCCAGTCGCGGATGGAGACGTTCACATCGTCGTTCATGTAGGGAGCAGCGAGCCCACCGCCGATGACCAGCTCGGGAAGACCGAGCGGCACGAAGAACGATGCCATCACGGCAACGACCTTTTCGAACGACTCGATCGCCGTGACGCTCGACCCGACGTGCGCGTGGATACCCATCAACTGCACACCCGACGTCTCCGCTCGGCACTGCACGATTGCTTCCAGCGCCGCCCCTGATTTGATGGAGAACCCGAACTTGGAGTCTTCCTGTCCGGTGGAGACGTACTCATGCGCGTGTGCCTCGACTCCGGGCGTGAGCCGCAGCAAAACCTTCGGCCGAGCGTGGCCGTAGTTCGCAAGACGTCGGAGCCTTTCGAGCTCGTCGAAAGAGTCGACCACGATGCGCCCGAAGTTGTGCTCGAGCGCATAGGTGAGTTCCGCCGTGGACTTGTTGTTCCCGTGGAACACGAGCAAGTCAGCGGGGACGCCGGCGCGCAGTGCCACGTAGGCCTCACCGGAGGATGCAACGTCGATGTGCATCCCTTCCTCGTACGCCAACTTGGCCATGGCCGCGCACAGGAACGCCTTGCTGGCGTAGGCCACTCCGGTGCCGAAGGACGACACTGCTTCCTGGCAGCGTTTGCGGAGGTGGTACTCGTCGTACACAAAGAGCGGTGTGCCGTACTCCTCGGCGATGGCGGCCACGTCGAGCCCGCCGACGAAAAGTCGTCCCCACGTCGAGATGTTGGCCGTCTCCGGCAATATGTGGGTTGCTATCGGTGCAGCCACGATGACCGTCTTTCCAGTGAGTCAAGTAATGATGTTGTCGCGCGCAGAGCCCGACGGGCCGGGCTCGGATGGACAGGTTAGGCGTTCGCGTTTGCGTCGGCGGCCGAAGAAACCGTGCCTTCGTGGTCGGTTTCCCCTTCGGTCGCCGCGTCGGTCTCCCCTTCGGTTTCCCCGTCGGTATCGAGGGAGTCCATCCGTTCGGGTGCGGAGACGCCGAGGGTGTCGAGTCCGATCGCCAGGCCGATACGGCACGCGTCGACAACAGCAAGACGGGCATGACGGAGCTCATCGTCCACGTCGGAACGCAGGATCGGGCAGTCGTGGTACATCTTCTGGAACGCCGCGGCCAGCTCACGGATCCACGTGGTCACCTTGTGGGGCGCACGTTCGGTTGCGGCGATGGTCAATACATCGTCGAGGTCACCGAGGAGCCGCGCCACGTCGAGTTCGCTGGGATGCTCCAACAACGACAGCGATACTTCCTTGAGATCCCTACGTCTGACGCCCAGCGATTCGGCTTTGCGGCCGATGCCAAAGATTCGTGCGTACGCATACTGAATGTAGTGGACGGGGTTGTCGAGCGTCGTAGCGATTGCCGCGTCGAGATCGACGGTCTGACGCGTGTCGATCGATTGGAGCAAGAAGGTGAGCTTCGCAGCGTCGGGCCCGAGTTCGTCGATGAGTTCGGCAAGTTCGATCAGGTCACCGGTACGTTTCGACATCTTCACTTCTTCGCCGTCGCGCATGAGGATCACGTGCTGGCCGATGATCACTTCGAGATCGTGCGGATCATGGCCGAGCGCCATGATCGCAGCCTTCATCCGACCCGCGTAGCCGTGATGATCTGCCCCGAGGATGTTGATCAGGAGTGATCCGCGGTTGAACTTGTCGCGGTGATACGCGATGTCGGGCATAAAGTATGTGTACTCACCATCGCCCTTCACGAGGACGCGGTCGGCATCGTCGAAGGGCTTTCCCTTGCGGTTTGCGTCGCCAAACGATGTCGTTCTGAGCCAGGTCGCGGGTGCCCCGTCTTCGGAAGCGTCGATCGGCGCGCCCTTGACGTCCGCCGGGTTGCGTTGTGACTGGTTCTCCGGTCGGGTGGCCACATAGATATGCCCGGCGGTCTCCAACTCTTGGAGCGTCGCCTCGACCTCGCCGCGTTCGGCGATAGCTCGTTCCGAAGAGAACGTATCGAACTCGACATGCATCCGCCGCATGGTGGACTGCTGGTAGTCGAGGGCTTTGGCGTAGCCCCATTCGAGCGCGCCTGCCTGGTCGAGCCCGGACGGCATTTCGTTGGCCCAGTCTCGAACGTATTGACCGTTGTAGCCGCCTTCGGGCACGGGTGCTCCGGCCTGTCGCGCCAGCAGCGACAACGCAAACTTCTGCATCTGCACGCCGCGGTCGTTGATGTAGAACTCCCGATGCACGACGTGTCCGGTGCGCTGTAACAGCCGAGACAGCGCATCACCGTAGGCCGCCCAGCGGGCGTGGCCTGCATGAAGCGGACCGGTCGGGTTGGCACTCACGTATTCGACGTTCACCGTCCGGCCGTTCCCAACGTTCGGCCGACCGTAGTCGGAACCTTCGAGAATCACGGTCGTAACGACGTCGTGCAACCAGGAATCGGCGAGGCGAAAGTTCAAGAAGCCGGGACCCGCGATCTCGACCGCGGAGAGATGAGGAACCACCATGTCGCCGAGCACGGACTGCAGCTCAGCGGCGAGTTCACGAGGATTTCGGCCCGCCGCTTTTGCGGCCATCAACGCGGCGTTGGTGGACCAGTCGCCGTGTTCGGGCCGAGCGGGACGTTCGAGGGAAATCTTCGCGGGAGCGTCCACGCCCAGACGCCCGAATGCCAGAGACACGGCAGAGGCGAGCGAGTTCCGAACGGACGAAGACATGCATCAAGGTTAGGCGGGTTCACCAACTGCAACGGACCTATTCCGGGGCCACCGGTGTTCGGCGACGTCGGCCGGGTCTCACCGCAGCGACATCAGAGGTGCCCTCGGCAGGAATCGAACCTGCGCCTTCGCCTCCGGAGGGCGACGCTCTATCCCCTGAGCTACGAGGGCGGACTGAAGCTCTCATGGTAGCGGCTGCGCACCACGCGGCGTTTCGCTCCAGCAGCGGTCGGTGCGGCTATTGCGTGCCGCAGTCGCGTGCGGTGCCCGTTTCGCTTGTGGTGCGTTTGTGTAGCTTGTGGTGCGTTCGGCCAGCCCAAACGCACCACAAGGGTGCCAAACGCACCACAAGCCTCGGGGGGAGCGCGGGTGGACGCGGGCGGCGCGGGTGGGCGCGGGCAGCGCGGGCAGCGCGGGTGAGTGGGGCGTGGCTACGCGAGGAGGGCGACGGCTTGCATCTGCATGGCCTCGCCCAGCTTCGGGGTCCACGTGATGGAGCGACCCTTGACCTTTGCTGCTTTGTCACGGGCGAGGACGCGACCGGGGAACGTCAGTCGGATGCTCATCTTGAACGTGCGCGCCGGAATGGTGGGGTCGGCACCGTCGGCCGCCGTGATGGCGAACTGGTCACCGGAGAGGTCCATGGTGCCGAAGAAGCGCCAGCGAGTCTTCGTCTTTTCGAGGCGGAAATCCTGCGCCACCTTGGCCCCGAGTGGCCCGACCGAGCGGGCGAGTGTGGCGATCGTCGTGCCGAAATCCTCGATGGGGATGGCGTCGAAGGAGATGCGTTCGCCGACGTAGGAGCCGTCGTCGACGACCTCCACCCGAACCCCCGGCGCGAGGGACTGACTTGCCGCCTTGACTTCGCGCACGACGTCGGCGCGATCTTGGCCCGCATACCGCAGGATCTCGTTGGAGAACGCGAGGATGAACACGCCGCGTACGGTGCCGTCTTTGGAGATCCTCGCGTCGAGGTCGCCACGGAAGCACCCGCTGCAGACGAGTGAGAAGAGAGCGAGAGCCGTGACGAGCATCGGCCAGCGCAACCGTCGAGGTCGGTGCGCATGAGTGGTCATTGACGAAGTCTACCTAGCAAAGCGTGGTTGAATTCGCGAAAACAACCACACTGAGTGGTTATCAGGATGTCTTTGCGATGGCAAGCATCTGGACGTTTTGACCGAACTTCGGTTCCCACGTCACGGTCTTGCCGCTCACCTTTGCGTCTTTGTCGGTCTTGATGATCTTTCCGGGGAAGGTCATCTTGATCTTGATCTTGATCCCCTTCATCATCGCGGCGGGATCAGGTTCGCCCTTCTTGGGTTTGGAACCGGCCACCCCGAGTGAGTCGGACAGGTTCATGTCGCCGGTGAACTTCCAGTTGCCACCCTCCTTCACGAGCTTCATGTCGTCGCCGCTGCCATCGGACCCCGTCGCCGTGCCAGCGGTCTTGGCGCCGGCGCTTGTCGCCTTACCGAACTCGGAGGCGGGAAGATCCTTGAAGATGATCTTCTGGCCGATGAACCCGTCCTTGTCGTAGGTTTCCACCTTGGACCCCTTGGGCAGTTCCCCCTGGTCATCTTTCATGGACTTGACGAAGTCGGCTTTGGACTGGCCGGTGAGGGACAGGAGCTGATCGGAAAAGGCCAGAATCGCGGTGCCGTCGATCTTTTCGTTGGACTTCACCTTCATGTCCATATCGATCTTCATGCACCCGCTCAGTCCGGCAAGCAGTGCGACTGCGCAGAGGGGGAGTACAAACCGTTTGGAGAGGTTCCGTGTCATGAAGGAGCACTTTACGTCTAGGTAAAGTGCCTGTCCAGCAACGGACAGTGTTGGTTTGCGACGAAGAGTGTTGGTGAATCCTGGAACGAACCTTCGACGAACCGTGTTGGTCCGCGACGAAGAGTGTTGGTGAATCCTGGAACTAACCTTCGACGAACCATGGGAGTTCTGAAGATTCGTGCGTTCAGTCAGATGTCGAGCGGGGAGCGGTCCGTGCTCATGCATCGAGGCCGCGACGCAATCTTTGCCCCGGCGCTGCAGGCGTCGATCGCCTCGATCATCGATGACGTACGAGTCAACGGCGACGACGCGTTGTGCCGAGCCCTTCGAGACTTCGACGGCGTTCGCGTGGAGCCATCGCAGCTCCGCGTGTCGGCCGACGAGTTCGCGCAGGCTCGCGGCGCGCTCGACCCGGCGGTGGTACTCGCCATTCGCGACATGATCGACCACATCCGTCGGTTCAACGAACAGGTGATGGAACGCAAGGCGCAAGATTGGTCTTTCGAGAGCGAACCGGGTCTCTGGGTGGGCGAGAAGGTCACGCCAATTGCGTCGGTGGGCCTCTTCTGTCCGAGTGGGAAGGCCAGCTACCCCAGTGTCATGGCGCAGATCGGCACCCCGGCAACGGTCGCCGGAGTGTCGCGCATTGTCGTCATCACGCCACCGATTCCGGGTTCGACGTCGGGTGCCGTCGACCCGGCCACCTTGGTCGTCGCCGAAGAGCTGGGCCTTCGCGATGTGTTTCGTGTCAACGGGCCGGCAGGCGTCGCCGCCGTTGCGTTCGGGACTGAGTCGATACCGAAGGTCGTGAAGGTGGTCGGCCCCGGGTCACCGGCGGTGACGTGTGCGCAGGTTGAAGTCCAGCGCTACGGATGTTCCACCATGATGCTGCTCGGTCCGTCGGAGTCACTGATTCTCGCCGACGACACGGCCGATCCGGCGTTGCTCGCGTCAGATCTGCTGAACGAGGCCGAACATGGCACGGACTCGACGGTCTTGCTGGTCACGACATCACGCGCGCTTATCAACGCGACCGACGCCGAACTGGACCGTCAGATGAACGCGCTTCCCGAGAGTCGCCGAGCCGCGGCTGCGGCGGCGTTGGGTGTGAACGGTGGAGCAATTCTCGTCGATTCACTCGAAGCCGGAGCTGAGGTCGCAAACCTGTTCGGGCCTGAACATATGCAGATCGTCACCGCCGACGACGATGCCGTGTTGGCGATGATGCACTGCGCCGGCGAGATCCTGCTCGGCCAACACACCACGATCGCGTCGGCGAACTTCGTGATCGGTTGCCCGGCGTCGCTCCCCACCAGTGGTTTTGCGAACGTGAGCAGTGGCATCACCGCCGAGGCATTCCTGAAGCGGACCGCGGTGGCGCGGGCCAACGAAACGGCGATGCGTCGAATGGCCCCGTCCGTCATCGCACTCGCCGACCACGAAGGCTTTCCCGCGCATGCGAATGCGGAACGAATTCGGATCGCGGGATCGGGTGGGTAACCCGCCGTCGGCGCCCGGCGCCGTTCGGCTCGACAAGCTCCTTGCGAACCTTGGATACGGTTCTCGGGCCGACGTGAAGATGATGATCCATCGTGGCTGGGTTCACGTGGAGGGTCAGGTCGAGCGTCGTGAAGCGACCAAGGTCGACCCTGCGCTGGTGACCGTTCATCGCGAGCCGCTCGACCACCCTGGACCGCTCCACCTCGCACTTCACAAGCCGCTCGGTGTGTCGTGCTCGCACGACGAACGTGAGGGGCCACTGGTGTATGAGTTGTTGCCGCCGCGGTGGCAGGACCGCAACCCGCGGATCGAGTCGGTGGGCCGACTCGACCGAGACACCAGCGGGCTACTCCTTCTCACCGACGACCATCAACTCCTGCATCGTCTGACCTCGCCCAAGCATCATGTGGAGAAGCGATACGTTGCGACGTTGGCGTCGGAACCCCCTGACGACCTGATCGAGACGTTTGCCGCCGGCACCTTGATGCTCGAGCGCGAAACCACACCATGCTTGCCGGCGGCTGCCGAACTACTCAGTTCACGTAGTGTTTCTGTGACGCTGACCGAAGGCCGATACCACCAGGTGCGCCGAATGTTCGCCGCGGTTGGCTGCCATGTCGAACAGCTCGAACGAACCCGAGTTGGAGGGATCGAACTGGGCACCATGGCCCCTGGTGAGTATCGAGTGCTCTCTGTCCCACCGGCCTGACGCAGTGTATCTGTGTACGTATGAAATCAAACTTTGAGTTTGGCGTCGGGCTTGGGTTCCTTCGGGAGTCCGAGGACGCGTTCTCCGACAATGTTGCGCTGGATCTCTGCCGTGCCGCCCCAGATCGTTTCTGAACGGGAGAAGAAGAAGGCCGACTGCATCGGCGATACGGGATACCCCTCTCGCAGGTCGTGTCGAACCTGGCCGGGCCACGACGCGACGTCGTCGCGTCCGGTGAGTATCTGGGATTCCATGCCCCACACATCCATCGCGAGCTCCATGACGCTGCGGTGATACTCGCTCCAGAACATCTTGTTCGAGGCTCCGAGCGCAGCGACGTCGCCTCGCTTGTGAAGCGCGTAGGTCAGCGAACGCAAACCGTTGTAACGCATGATCTGCACCTTCGAATGGGCGGCGGCGATTCGTTGACGAATGTTCGGGGAGTGAATCGCGCCGTTCGACTTTGCCTTCGCGATGATGTTGTCGAGCTCGATCTCGAATCGTCGGTGGCTGGTCGTTGCCGACGCACCTCGCTCGAATCCGAGCGTGGTCATCGCGACCTTCCACCCGTTGTTCACGCCGCCCACGACGTTCTCTTTCGGGCATCGTGCGTTGGTGAACCACGTCTCGTTGAACTCCGCCGTGCCGTCGGGCTGAATGATCGGTCGGACCTCGACGCCGGGCTGACGCATCGGCACGAGGAGATAGGAGATGCCGGCATGCTGCGGTGCCGCTGGATCGGTGCGAGCGAGCAGGAACACGTAGTCGGCGTGCTGGGCGCGGGTCGTCCAGACCTTTTGGCCGTTGATGACCCATTCGTCGCCGTCGAGCACGGCACTGGTCTTCAGCGACGCGAGATCCG
>JANOWU010000227.1:0-2897 GCA_031418035.1 Acidimicrobiia bacterium | reverse complement strand
TGTACATCTGGTTCATCGCGACGCGTTGGGGCTGGTCAGCGGGCTGAAGGTGACCCAGCTAATCACGCTGCGCGTTAGGTGCCAGGGATCGTCGCTCACCGCGGGTGGCCGAAAGCGTCCAGCAGCGCGCGGAGTTCGGTGAGGCGGAGTTGGTTGTCGGGGAGGTCGAGGTCGCCCAGCGCCGTAGCGGCGGCCTCGAGGTGGGTGCGGGCGGCGTCGGGCGAACCGCGGCGCAGAAGCGACTCGGCCCAGTCGAGCTTGGTGCGGGCGAGCCAGGTTGGCGTGCGGAAGTCCTCGTGTTGACGGACGGCGTCGGCGAACAGCGCATCATCACATCGAACCCCGCGCAGTACGTTCGACGACCACAAGTCCACCCATCCGAAGGACGAGGACTCGACCGCACAGACCTCGGCAAGTTCCTCTTCTCAGCTGAGCTTGTCAGCACACAACGAGCTGCTCTCGCCGTGTTGCTCGGACTCAACGGGCTACGCGTAAGCGAAGCCTGCGGAACCGACATACAGGATCCTTCTTTCAACCGAGGACATCGAACGCTGAAGATCATTGGCAAAGGCAACAAACCAGCAACCATTCCACTCGTTCCAAGAGTTGCTCGCACAATCGACCTCGCCATCGGCGAACGGACCCAAGGACGAATCCTGATCCGACACGACGGCCAACGACTCGACCGACGCTCAGCGCACCGATGGGTTCGCTCCATCGGCAAACGCGCCGGGATCGGAACCGTTCACCCACACATGCTCCGTGCCGCGTTCATCATGGCCGCATTCGACGCAGGCCTCCCACTCCGAGACGTCCAAATCGCAGCACGACACGCCGACCCGCGCACGTCATCCATCATCGATGCCACCCCTGCGATGTTCGGTCCGGAAAACGTCCCGCCGAGAACGGGACCATTTGACGTTCTCCGAGGGGACCGATCCCCAAGTCCTCGATGTCGTCGATATCGACGATCGCCTCGTACACGAACTCCGTTGTTGGCGTCGGATGGACCGAGCACGCGAAGTGTTTTGCGCCGAGGGCTACGCGGTTCGTAGATCCGACGAGATCCGCTCCGAGACCTCGCGGGTGAGGCCGAAGTACAGGCTCATCCGATCGGCGAGGTCGCCGTAGCGAACACGGATCTGCGTGGCGACCTGATCCGGTGGCGCGACGACCGCAAATGTCTCGAGGACGCTGTCGTCGATGATCGCATTCATGTCGGTCCATCGACCCTGTTTCGAGAGGTTGTTCAACTCGGTTTGCAGATCACCCCAGCCGTGCAGTTCGAGGACTGGGCGATACGCAGGCGTTGAACCGTAGAAGCCGATCTGACTGAGGATCGTGTTTCGTGCGGCCAGCGTCTCTTCCTCGGTGTTCCCGCTCACCACCATCGCCGTTACGCCGACCTGCAATCCGGCGCGCGTACGATCCCCGCGCTCCATTCCCGATTCGAGGGCCGGCAGAGTGACCTCTCGCAGGTAGCGCTCCGTGGTGAAGGGATGGGCAAGGAAGCCGTCACAGGTTTCGCCGGCCACTTCGGTCATGCCCTTGCCGACACCGGCCAGGAACACCTTCGGTGGCCCGTACGGGTTCGGCCCTGGATCGAAGAACGGCGTCATCAACGTGTGCTTGTAGTACTCGCCACGAAATTCCAGCTTCGTCTTGTCGTTCCATGTAGCCCAGATCGCCCGCATTGCGAGGATGAACTCACGCATCTGGCTGGCCGGCTTTCCGGACCACGGCATCGAGAACCGCTTCTCGATGTGCGGCTTGATCTGGCTGCCGAGGCCGAGGATGAACCGGCCCTTCGACGCGAGCTGCAGATCGTTGGCCGTGGCGGCCGTGATCATCGGGTTGCGGGCGAAGGCCACTGCGATACTCGTCATCAGCTCCACGCGTTCGGTGGCCTGCGAGGCCAGCAGCAACGGAAAGAATGGATCATGCGAAGTCTCTGCGGTGTAGACCGCGTCGTAGCCTTTCGCTTCGAGTGCCGATGCCTCTGATGCTGCGGTGGAAAGATTGCCAGAGATCCCTGAGTCGATGCGCATATTGCGAAGGGTACCGACGGGACCGGCGAAAGATCCAATCGCCGCGCCCGACTCAGGACGACTCGCCGGGGCTACCCCAGCTACTGACTCCGACTACGAACGGAACCAGTCTCCGTAGCCCAGAGCAACCAGGTTGTCCCTACTGTTTCGGAGGCTGTCGAACTCGTCGCGACCGTAGGTTTCATCCTGCTCCACGAGGAAGTATTCGCTGCCCGCCGAAAGTCCCGCCTCGATACAGGCTCGAATCGGGAGACTGCCGTCGCCGATCTCCGCGAACTCGACGACGTTTGTGAAGGCGCGCATGAACGCCGACATGTCGAAGGGCCCGTCGGGCATCTTCACTGCGCCGATGCGATAGTCCTTCAGGTGAAGAAGACGCACTCGCCCCGCGAATCGAGCGATGTACTCGACCGGATCGACGCCGCCTCGGTGAATCCAGTGCACATCGAGTTCGAATCCCAACTGCTCTGTGTGCATGCGGAATTGATCGAGGAGGAACTCGCCGTTGTGGCGGAGGAATTCGATGTGGTGGTTGTGATAGTAGAGATCGATGTTGTGCTCGGTCTTCAACCGCACGGCCATCTCCTCCGCCCGTGTGATGAAACTCATGGCGAGTTCAGGGTTTGCCATGCAGCTCATGGGGAGAATCCCGATTCGTAGCATCGAACACTCGAGCGTGTGGCAGTCGTCGACGATCTTGTCGTAATCGGTGGTCAGGTTCTCACCTTTCATGCCGGGCGCCATCGGCTCGACGGCGGCGGAGAGAGCTGCAATCGTCAGGCCGAAGTCGTCACGTGCGCGTTTGATGTCGCGTACGTTCTCACCCGTCATCGGAATCTGGCTGATCTC
>JANOWU010000226.1:0-20224 GCA_031418035.1 Acidimicrobiia bacterium | reverse complement strand
GATCCATCGTTTGACGTGCACGGTCTGACTCACGACTCATCGACGAACGCGCTGATCACCCGCTACCGCGACGCTCGCTGATGTCCGGGCCGACACCGAGTCGGTCAGCACGGCTAACAAGGTTCTGAAAAACCTCCCTTCCGACCTCAGCCCGCTTCGTTGACGAGCCAATATGTGGTTGCGAAACGGTCGAAACGTAGGATTTTCATCACCCTGTTCGAACCCACCGGTAGCCTCGTTCACGTATGCAACGACTCGCCCTTTATCTGCAGGACAAACATCCGATCCGGTACGAGATCGAAATGGCAAAATACGCTGAGGAGAAGGGGTTCTCGGAAATTTGGCAGGCCGACACGCGTCTCGCTCGTGACTGCGTGGTGGTGATGAGTGCGCTGATCACCGAGACCAAACGATTACGTATCGGCAGTGGGGTCCTTCCGATATGGTCCCGGAACCCGGCGGTCATTGCCGCAACCTGGTCCACGATGTGGGAGCTGGCCGGGCTCACCGTCGACGGCCAAAGTCGCGTCATGCTTGGGTTGGGCGCGTGGTGGGAACCCATTTGCTCTCGCATCGGACTCGATCGGCGAAAGCCTCTCAAAGCCATGCGTGAACACGTCGAAGCCCTACGACAGCTCTTCACGATGGAGGAGGTCACCTACGAGGGTGAGTTCGTGAAGCTCGACCGCATCCGCCTCGACGTCGCCTACGGTGACACCTCGCCTCGCGACATTCCGCTGTATATCGGTGCCACCGGACCGAAGATGATGGAGATGACCGGTGCTATCTGTGACGGCGCAGTGTTGAACTACGTCGTGTCCACGGAGTACATCCGCGAGGCGGTCTCGCAGCTCGAAGCCGGGGCGGTCTCGGCGGGAAGATCAATCGACGACGTCGATCGGCCCGAACTGATCGTCTGTTCGCTTTCCGACGACGACCCAGACGAGGCGGTAACGCTCGGAAAATGTCTGCTCGCGTACTATCTCGGCACCGAACCTCACATCCAGGAGGCTTCCGGTGCCGATCCCGAACTGATCGCACGGATTCAGGAGGTGGTCGGGTGGCCAGCCACGGAGGCTGATTACCGCAAGGCGGCGAACCTCATTCCCGAGCGTCTCGTTCGGAACCTGATGGCTGTAGGGACGAGCACGGAGTGCCGCGACAAGATCGCCGAGTACATCGACGCTGGCGTGACGTGTCCGATTCTTTATCCGATGATGCCAAACATCGCCACTGTGGTCGATGCATTCGCCGGTTGGTCGCCGTCGTGACCGAATCAACGACGCAAGCAACGAAACACTCAACGACGCAATCAACGACACGGTCGATCCTGATCCATGACGTGGGGATCGTGACCGTCGACGACTCCTTTACCGTACACCGGCGCGGTTGGGTTCGCACCGAAGGCTCGACCATCGTCGGCGTCGGAGCAGGTGATCCGCCGTCGGGGATGACGACACGCGCCGATGTGTCGATCGACGGTTCGGGGCATTGCGTCATGCCCGGGATGGTCAACGCCCACACCCACCTGTTTCAAACGTTCTTTCGCGGGCTCGGCGACGACAAGAGCCTCCTTGACTGGCTTCGGGAATACATCCTGCCGGCAGCATCGCTCATGACCGCTGAGGAAGCCGGGCTGGCCGCCATGGTCGGCTTGATGGAGAACCTCCGATCGGGCGCCACGAGCGTGCTCGATCATCAGTACGTACATCCCGGCGGCGACATCGACGATGCCGTGTGTCGTGCCGCCGAACAGCTCGGTGTGAGGTTCCTCCTCGCTCGCGGATGGGCGGATCGCAACTACGAGCCCCGTCTTCAGGAGACGCCTGTGCAAATTCATACGCGCACAGAGCAAGTTCGAGCCCAGTGGCACGACGCAGCGGAGGGCCGCATCCGAGTCGAGCTCGCTCCTCTGATCCCCTGGGGATGCTCCGACGACACGATGCGCTCCACGGTCGCCTTCTCGCGTTCGTGGGGCGGCGGCACACATGTGCATTGCGCCGAGACGAAGATCGAAGTGGACATGTCGATCGAGGAACGGGGAATGCGGCACGTGCCGTGGCTCGAGTCGCTCGGTGTTCTGGGCCCAGACACCCAACTCGTCCATTCCGTCTGGCTCGACGATGAGGAACTCGACCTGATCGCGGCTCGCGGCGCCAGTGTCGTCCATTGTCCGACGTCGAACATGTACCTGGCCAGTGGCGTCGCTCGCGTGCCGGAGATGCTGGCGCGCGGAATTCCGGTCGCTCTCGCCAGCGACGGACCGGGCAGCAACAACCGACAAGACATGTTCGAAGCACTCAAGGCTTCGGTCCTCTTACAGAAGGTTCACCATCTCGATCCGGTGATCATGCAGCCCGAGCACGCGCTTCGTATGGCGTGTCGCGGAGGGGCGAACGCCATGGGCCTGGGCGCCACGGTTGGGGCAATCGAGGTTGGCCGCAAGGCCGATCTTGTGCTTGTCGACCTTCGATCACCCTTCGTTGCGCCCGTCCACCGCCTGGCCAGTGCACTGGTGTTCAACGTGACGCCCCGCGATGTACGGCACGTGATCGTCGACGGAAATTTCGTGGTTCGAGACAGCGTCCTCACCCAGTGCGACGAACAGCAGGTCCTTGCCGCAGCAGAAGCCGCCTGCGACCGGCTGTTTCGCCGCGCCGGAATTCGCTGACCGGAATTCGCTGACTGGAATTCGCTGACCAGGACGTACGGCCGGGCACCGCTACACAAACAGGACAAACCATGCAAACGCCGCTCGGGCGTCGTTGCTGGCCTACATTGAATGCATGCCACGAGTGGTCTCCTATCACCGACCCTGTTCCCTTCCCGATGCGTTGAAGCTGCTGCGCCGCGCCGGCGTCGACACACGCGTCCTCGCGGGCGGGACCATGGTGAATGCCGGGTACCAAGATGGTGATGCGTCCCCTATCGAAGTCGTCGATCTGCAGTCGCTCGACCTTGCCGGCATCGATGAACTTCCCGACGCACCACGCCGTTCGCTGCGGGTCGGATCCATGACCACCCTCGGCGCCTTGGCCGGTTCCGTTCTCGTGCCGACGTTTCTGCGAGATCTCGCTCGAAGCGAATGTCCGAGCACACTGCGCAACATGGCCACCATCGGAGGGACGATTGCCAGTGCAAGCTCAGAAAGCGCATTGCTCGCCGGTCTTCTCGCCTGCAGGGCAACGGTAGTAATTGCACATATCGATGCGACACGTACGATTTCGCTGGCCTCCCTGCTCGACTCGCCACCTCTGTTGCAAGCGTCGATCGTGACCGAGGTGAGCATCGAAGTGCCCGACACTGGAACCTGGGAGGCCGTCCGCCGGACGCCAGCCGACACACCGATCGTTGCGGTTGCCGGAGCCCGGTACGGCACCGAGATAAGCCTCGCCGTATCAGGCGCTGATCGCCCCTTTGCCTTCGACGGATCAGTGCCGACATCGCTTCCCGGCGACTTTCGGGGCTCCGGTGAATACCGCGAGGAGATGATTCGCACCCTCCTCACGAGAGTGTCAGCCGTGCTTTCCCAGGAGGCCTCATCGTCGAACGGATCAAATCAATGAGCTCTAATCGCATATCTCTGATTCTCGATGGCCATGCCCGAACGTTCTGGGTCGACGCGCACACGACGCTGTTCGACGTGCTGCGACGCGAGGCGGTGTGGTCAGTCCGATTTGGGTCCGACTCCGGGGAAACAGGGACCGCGGCGGTTCTGCTCGACGGCCGACTGGTCTCCTCTGAGGTGCTCCTCGCCGCTCAGGCCGACGGTCACGAGGTAACCACCGTTCAAACGTTGAATGAACTCGGCAAGGAGTATCCGGGCGGCCTGCATCCCATTCAGGCTGCGTTCATGGCCACGGGAGCCATGCAATCGGGGTACTCGGTCGGCGCCATGATGCTCGGGACCGTTGCGCTGCTGCGTGACAAACCCCGCCCCACCGAGGCCGACGTCCGAGACATGTTGAGTGGCATCTTGGATCGCGAAACCGGCTACGTGAAACCTGTCGAAGCAGTCCTGCGAGCCGCTGCCCTTGCGCGCGGCGAGACCGTCACCCCGTTCGTGCCCGATATTCTCCGTCCACTTACGAATGGACGTGATGCGGTCGAGGTCGACCCCAACGATCGCGGGTCCACTGCACCGAAGGCAGTACCGCGGGTGATTCCGTCGAAAGACGTCCCCGAAATGAACGTCGTCGGGAAGGGCGAGCTCAAGGTCGACGCGTTCAAGCTCGTGAAGGGCAACGCGGCCTTCGTCGACGACCTCGAAATGCGCGGGATGCTCTACGCGAAGGTTCTCCGCTCGCCGCATGCACACGCCAAAATCGTCCGGATCGACGACCGCGCCGCCCTTGCGGTTCCCGGAGTACACGCGGTGCTCCATCACGGAAACACCCCTCGAATTCACTACGCGAGCGGTGGCCAGTCGTGGCCGAATCCCTACCCGTGGGACCAGGTGAGCTTCGACAACGTCGTACGCCATGTCGGCGACCGTGTCGCCGCGGTCGCCGCAGACACGCTCGACATTGCCGAAGAGGCAATTCGACTACTCGAGGTGGACTACGAGGTTCTCCCTGCGAACTTCGATGAGCGCCTCGCCATGGACCCCGGTGCTCCTCAGGTGCATACCGAGAGCGATACCCCCGGGATCGAGGACGCCACACGCAACCTGGTCCACCACCTCAAAGGCCGTACGAAGGCACCTACCGAGATGGACCGGGCGTTTGCCGAGTCCGACCACGTCTACGAGCAGACCTTCCGGGTTCATCAGGTCCAGCCGGCTCCGATCGAACCGCACATCTCGATCTCGTGGCTCGACGAAGACGAACGCCTGGTGATCCGAACCTCGACCCAGGTTCCGTTTCACGTCCGGCGGATGTTGGCGCCGCTCGTCGGCCTGACCGTGAAAGACATTCGCGTCATCAAGCCACGAATCGGCGGCGGCTTCGGGGCAAAACAGGAGATGCTTATCGAGGACATCGTTGCGCACCTCACCATGGTCACTAGGCGCCCGGTCCGACTCGAGTTGACCCGCGAAGAAGAATTCGTAAGTTCACGGACGAGACACCCACAGACGATTACCTACAAGACCGGCGTCGACAAGGACGGCAAACTGACCGCTCAAGAGATGCGGATTCGTGCCAACACCGGCCCGTACGGTACCCACGGGTACACCGTGCAAATGGTGACCGGCCTGCGTGGCCTGTCGAGCTACAACGCGCCGGCCAAGAACTTCGATTGCGAGGTCGTGTACACCAACATTCCCGTGCCCGGGGCGTACCGTGGCTACGGAGCACCGCAGGCTGAATTCGCGCTCGAATCGCACATGGAAGACATCGCGCACGACCTCGGGCTCGATGCGATCGAGTTCAAGCGGAAGAATTGGGTCAAGGTCGGCGATCCCATGGACATCGCCCCTCGCCTCGGTGAGCGAGGCGGAATCGAGGACATCGCTGATGAGGACCTCCCGCGGGTCATGACCAGCGGCATCGAGGAGTGCGTCGCGCAGGGTAAGCGGGCAATCGGTTGGCATCGTCGATATGACCCGAGTTGGGTGCGTCCCGACGATCGGCCGAACATCCGGCGTGGCCTCGGGTTTGCCTTCTGTATGCACGGCACGGCAATTCCGTTCATGGACATGGGCGGATGCTCCATCAAGATGAACGACGACGGCTCGTTCAACGTGTTGAGCGGTGCGGCCGATCTCGGCACCGGTGCCGACACCGTGCTCGCCCAGATCGCCGCCGAAGTGCTCGGCGTTGCGATCGACGACGTGAAGATGTACTCCGCCGACACCGACCTCACACCGTTCGACGTCGGCGCATACGCGAGCTCCACGACCTACATCTCTGGAATGGCCGTGAAGAAGGCCGCCGATGAGCTGCGTTGGAAGATCAAGAAACGAGCGGCAAAGATGCTCGGCGTCGCCGAGCCGTGTTCGATCGTGTTGCGCGACAAGCGTGCCTGGGCGCCCGACGGATCGAGTGTGTCCCTCGAAGACATTGCGCTCGATTCTCTGCACACGCAGGATCAGGAGCAGTTCATGGGCATCGGCTCCCATGTCTCCACCGAATGCCCTCCCCCGTTCGCCGCCCAGTTCGCAGAGATAGAAGTGGACATACAAACGGGTCAAGTCACCGTGACCAAGTTGGTCATGGCGGTCGACTGCGGTGTGGCCATCAATCCGGTCACCGCTTCGGGACAGGTCGAAGGCGGCATGATCCAAGCCCTCGGCTACGCGCACTGCGAGGAGATCGTGCTCGACGAATCGGGTCGATGCGTCAACGCAGCCTTTGGTCCCTACAAGATCTACCGTGCCGACGAAATGCCTGAAATCGAGGTGTTTCTCGTCCAGACCATGGAGGATTCCGGACCGTTCGGAGCGAAGGCCGTCGCCGAGATCCCCAAGGATGGCGTTGCTCCGGCATTGCGAGCCGCCATCAAGCACGCCACCGGCGTCGGCATCAACGAGTTGCCGTTTACCCCCGAACGTGTCTTGAAGGCCATACGATCGCTCGATCCGGGGTCGCAAAGTAACCCGTAGCGACGAAACACCAGTGACCTCTGGCACAATAGAGGGCTTCAGGTAAACCAAGGGGAAACATGAAACGAATCACAACCGCGCTCAGCGCAGCGATCTTGGCGGGCTCGATAGCCGTCAGCGCCGCACCGGCCTTCTCGGCCACTGCGCCGAAAGAAGGCGCCGCGTGCGCCAAGAAACAGGTCAACAAGACCGTTGGCACGTTCGCGTGCAAGAAGGAAGGCAAGAAATACGTCTTCCGTGAAATCCAGGTCACGGCTACGACCATCGCCGCAGTGGCTGCCGCCGGAGGGTCGAACACGGGGTCGGCCGCCGACGACCTCAAGGGTACGAAGATCACGTTCTTCCACTGGCGTGCAGAAGACAAAGAGGTACTGAGCGGCATCATTGCCGACTTCAACAAGGCCACGGGGATCGAGGTCGAGCAGTCCATCAAGAACTCCGCCGACTACCAGGCGCAAGCACTGCAAGACATCCTCGATGGCAAGCCGGCCGACGTGTTCACCGCGTTTCGAGGGGCGCAGTTCTTTAACATGGCAAAAGCCAACGGCGGCAGCGTGTTCGCTGACCTGTCGAATCAGCCCTTCGTGAAGAACTACAACGCATCGTTGATCGCGCCCGGAAAGTGGGACGGCAAGCAGCTGGGCCTGCCCTACCAGCTGGTGTTCAACATGCCTGTCGTAAACATGGATCTCCTCAAGTCCCTCAACCTCACGCTGCCGTCAAACGTGAACGACCTGCAGCGCTTCTGCCTTTCCGTCAAGAGCAAGGGAATCACGCCGATCGTGTGGCCCGGTGGCGTGCGAGGCAACGCCGGCCAGCTGTCGATGAACGGCATGATCATGAACAACGCACCGACCGACGATGCGTTCGAGAAGATCGACACGGGAGCAGCCAAGGTCACCGACTTCTGGATGGTCAAGACGATTCAGACGTTCAAAGACGTCGCTGCGGATTGCTTCCAGGACAACGCGCTGGCCACGAGGGACGAAGGGGCACTCGCTGACTTCGCCAGCGGCAAGGCGCTGATGCTGGCCACCGGAACGTTCTCGATGGGCCCTGCCCTCAGGCTCAACCCGGCGTTGAACTTCGGTCTTTACGTGCCGCTAACCAACCCCGTCGGCACAACTCCGAAGTGGGAAGGCATCTACAACGCGACGTTCATCGTGGGCGTCAATGCCCGTCAGAAGGACGAAAAGAAGAAGGCCGCCGCGATCAAATTCGTTGACTGGCTGAGTCAGCCCGAAAACGCCGCCAAGTACGCCAACGGCACCGCCCAGCACTCCACGGTCACGGGCGTGACGTACACGAACAAGGCACTCAAGGACACGGGCACCTGGGCAGACAAGAAGGTCTTCCTTGCCCCACGTTTCCAGTTCCTCAACCTCGACATCCGCAACGCCGTCGAAGACGCGTTCCTTGCGGTTGCCGGCGGCAAGGACGCGAAGGCCGCGGCCGAAGACGCGCAGAAGATCATCGACCAAAAACTCGGCAAGTAACACCGGCCGGTCGTCTCCGACCGCCCGCTGCTACGAACCACAAGCGGGGTCCTTCAGGGCCCCGCTTTTTGTATGTCGGCCGGGTCTCGTATGTGGGTGGTTCGCGTGTGGGTGTTTCGCGTGGTGTTGGGCGGGGTGTTGCGTGGTGTCGCGTGGTGTCGCGGGCGGTGCGCGTGTGTGGTGGGCCCAGCCCCGACGCACTAGCTTGTGCTCGTCATGAATGCCACAGCAGTTGGAGCGCCCTCGCGGCGGGTGAAACGCTCTCGTGGGCTCGGCTTCTTTGCGATACCGGCGCTCGTGATCTACGGCGTGTTCTTTCTCCTTCCGGCATGCCAAACCCTGTACTACTCGTTCTTCAACTGGGAAGGTCCGGGCACCTCGCCGGCCTTCGTCGACATCGAGAATTACAAGACCAAACTCTTCGACGACACGACCTTCCACAAGAGCATTTCGGTCACCTTGAAGTTCATGATCCTGGTCGTGATCTTCCAGACGTTGATCTCGTTGGCCTACTCCGTGCGCCTCGTGCGAAACACGAAACCGACGATCTTTCTCCGAGCGCTGTATTTCTTTCCGACGATTCTCTCGTCCACGGCGGTCGGGTTCATTTGGAACTTCGTCTATGACCCGAGCGGGGGTTTCGTGGTCGGGTTTCTCCGACTGATCGGCACCGATTACCGACCGGCGATCCTCGCCAGTCCGAACACCGCCCTGTACTTTCTCGTGGTTGTCCAGGTCTGGTTTCACGTCGGCCAGATGATGGTGATTTTCGTGGCCGGTCTTCAAGGCATTCCGAAGGACTACCTCGAGGCAGCAGCGATCGACGGGGCAACGAAGTGGCAGACGTTCCGCAAGGTCACATGGCCGCTCCTCGGTTCAGCCACATCGATCGTTGTCGCCTACACGACGCTGCAGTCGTTTCGAGCGTTCGATCTGGTGTACGTCATGACTCAGGGCGGCCCGGCCAATTCGACACGCGTCCTCGGCTACCACATCGTGGCAACGGCACGTGAGGCGTCTCAGTACGGTGAAGCAGCGACCGAGTCGGTCATGTTCATGGCGATGATCGCCGCGGTGACGTTTCTCCAACGTCGGGCGCTCAGATTGCTGAAAGCCGATTCCTCCGGTGGTGCGGCATGAGCGGGACAGCAAATTCCAAGCCGTTCCGTAACCCCGTCACCGGTAGGGCAATCGGTGAAAACGCACTGCTCGTGGTGCTCGCCGTCATCATCGCCGTGCCGGCCCTGATCGTCCTGGTCAGTTCCTTCAAGTCTCAAGGCGAGATCATCAAGAGTCCGCTTTCGATACCGACGAAACCGTCCCTCGAGGGCTACCGTTCGGCGAAGGACGTCGACATCCTTCGGGCGCTTCGCAACAGCGTCATCGTTGTTGCGTTTTCCGTGCCGCTCACTGCGCTGCTGGCGGCCATGACCGCGTTTGCCGTAACTCGCCTCGATGGGTGGAAGTCCCGGATGTTGTTTGTCCTGTTCGCTGTCGGGCTGGCCATCCCGGCGCAGGTCATCGGTGTTCAGCAATCCGCACTGTTCATCGACCTCCATCTCAACAACTCCTTTCGCGGGCTTGTCCTGATCAATATCGCGGCGAGCCTCCCCGTCTCGATCTTCATACTCACCGGCTTCATGCGGACGCTCCCGAAGGAACTCTTCGAGGCGGCAACGATCGATGGGGCGTCGCATTGGCGGACCTTTCGTTCGGTGGCCGTTCCCCTTTCGATGCCCTCGATTGCCGCGGTTTCGATCTTCTTGTTCGTGATGCACTGGAATGACCTTTTCTACCCGTACCTTCTGATCAGCGACAACGCAAAGGCGACGCTCCCCGTCGCGATATCGAGTTTCCGCGGCGAGTTCTCGACGAACTACCCGGGATTGTTTGCCGGCCTAGCCATTGCCAGCGCGCCGATGATCGCCGCGTACGTGTTCGCGCAACGTTGGTTCGTGGCCGGGCTCACCAGCGGTGCCGTGAAGGGCTGAGCCCAGATAGGCTCTCGCTGTGCCTCGCGGAACGATTGTCGTCGGCGACTGGTTGGTACTCGCCGCCGATCGTCCCCCTCTCGAAAATGGCGCAGTGCGAATTGAGGGAACTCGCATCACCGACGTCGGCAATCGAATCGACCTCGTGGCGAAACATCCCGACGATCTCGTCGTCGATCGAACCGGACACGTCATTGCCCCAGGCTTCGTAAACGCTCACGTGCACCTCTACGGCGTGTTGGCGCACGGGATACCAACGCATGAGCCAGTCGATGGGTTCTGGGGCTTCCTCAACGACTACTGGTGGCCAAAGGTTGAAAACGCCCTCGATGCCACCATGATCGAAGCGGCCACCGAATGGGTCTGCGCAGAGATGCTCCGCTCCGGGATCACCACCTTCTACGACATCACCGAGGCCCCGAACGCGCTGCCCGGGGTGCTTCTCAAACAGAAGTCGGTCGTCGACCGGCTCGGCATGCGGGGAATGCTGAGCTTCGAGGCGACCGAGCGGGTTTCGTCACAAAACGGCATGGCCGGTCTCGCCGAGAACGTGGACGCGATATTGGCCACACGAAGCGATCCCAACTCACTCGTCGAAGCATTGATGTGTGTACATACCACCTTCACCTGCTCCCCTGACTTTCTTCAGCGCGCGTTCGAACTCGCCGTCGAGCACGACGTGTTGCTTCACGCCCACGTGAACGAGGGTGTCCATGAGGGACTCTGGTGCGAGGAGCACCGCGGGATGCGAACGTTGGAGCTCTACGAAAAGCTCGGCATCGCCGGGCCGCGTCTCTTGGCCAGCCAATGTGTGCAGCTCAGCGACCGTGAAGAGGCGATCGTCGCGGAGCGAGGCGTGCGATGCGTGCACATGCCGCTCGCCAACTGCGAGGTCGGTGGTGGCATCGCGAAGATCCCGGAAAAGCTGGCCGCGGGCGTCACGGTCGGACTCGGTTCCGACGGCTACGTGAACGACTTCTTCTCGGTCATGCGGGGCGCATTTCTGCTCCACAAGGCTCGGCTGCTCGATCCCGGGTCGATGCCGGCCAACGTCGTCTTCGGTCTGGCCACCGAAGGAGGCGCTCGTGCGCTCGGTCTCACGGATCGGCCCGTTCCCGTCGGGCGTTTGGAGCCGGGTTGGGCGGGCGACCTCCAGGTGATTCGGGGCGACTTTCCGACGCCCCCCACACCGCAGAACCTGTTCGATCAACTGGTTCTGTGGCGAGACAGCCGCCATGTCACCGACGTCATGGTGAACGGCGACTGGCGCCTGCGCAGAGGCGAGATCAACGGGTTCGACCACGACCGTTCGCGCGCACAGGTGCACGAACAGGCACGACGACTCTGGGCAAGCGCATGAACCTCAACGACCGCCAAGCCCTCGCCGAGATTGTCCGATCCATCGACGCCGGTGTGAGTGTGGTGCTGGCGACCGTCGTACAGACGTCGCGGTCGGTACCGCGTCGTCCGGGATCGAAGATGCTTGTCTACGCAGATGGCCGAACCGTTGGCACGATCGGTGGCGGCGAGATGGAGTCACGCGTCGTTGCCCAGTCGCTCGTGTGTTTCAGTACTCGCCAACCTCATCTGTGTACCTATCAATTGCTCGACCCCCGCAACGGTGATCCCGGTGTGTGTGGCGGCGAGGTCGTCGTTTCTCTGGAGCCATTCATGCCAACGCCCACGGTTTACGTCATCGGTTGCGGACACGTCGGCAAAGCCGTTGTCGAACTCGCGCATTGGCTGGGGTTTCGAGTCATTGCCACCGACGACCGCGCTGACCTCGTCGGCAAGGAGGCGCTGCCACTCGCCGACGACACCATATGTGGACATATTTCTGAGGCAATCGCGGCCTTCCCGATAACCGAAGAGACCCACGTTGTCGTTGTCACCCGCAACATGGGGCTCGACGTCGACATCCTGCCCCATCTGCTGGCATCGAACGCTCGCAGCATCGGGGTCATGGGAAGCAAGCGTCGGTGGGACGAAACGCGGGCAGCACTCGTCGCCAAAGGCGTCGCCAAACACGATCTCGAAAAGGTGACCGCCCCAATCGGCATCGAGTTGCACGCCGAGACCCCCGAAGAGATCGCCGTCAGCATCCTTGCCGAGATCGTGGCGCAGCGCAGGACGCCCGATGCCTCCTGAGGTCGCGGCGATCCAACCCGACGTCTTGGTCCGCGGTGGTGGCGATCTCGCCACGGGGATCGTGTGGCGCCTGTCGCGAGCCGGTTTCCGAGTGCTCGTCACCGAGCTGGCCGAGCCACTCACGGTACGTCGGACAGTGAGCGTGTCGAGTGCGGTGCGCTCGGGCGTCATCACGATAGAGGGCATGACTGCTCGCCTTCTGACCTCGCCCAACGATCACGAGGAGTTGGGTCGTTTCTATGCGAACGACGAGATTCCCGTGGTGGTATCCGAAGCGCTACCGAGCAACCGGTATCCGGTCGTCGTTGATGCGCGACTTTCAAAAAGAAACCTTGACACTCGTCTCAGCGATGCCGACTTCGTCGTCGCCCTCGGCCCCGGATTTGACGCCGGTGACGACTGTGATGCCGTCATCGAGACGATGCGTGGCCATCGACTCGGTCGGGTGTTGTGGTCGGGCAGCGCATTCCCGAACACCGGCGTCCCTGGAGAGGTCGGTGGCCAGTCAGGACAGCGAGTCCTGCGTGCCCCCGGCGATGGGCAGATCGAGTGGCTCGTCGAGATCGGTGATTCCGTGCAGGTCGATCAAGCCATCGCCATGTTCGAAGGGCGCGTTATCGCGGCGCCGCTTACCGGCGTCGTTCGTGGCCTCATACACCCCGATACTCCGATTCGAGCCGGCCTGAAGATCGGCGACATTGATCCGCGTACTGACCTTTTCGAACGGTCGCGCAGTCACGGGGTCAGCGATGTGCATCTCATTTCCGACAAGGCGCTTGCGGTCGGCGGTGGCGTCCTGGAAGCGGTCATGACGTGGAAGAGCGGACGGTTCACGCGGCATGGGTGAGCTCGCCGCGTGGCTTGGGATACGTCCGGGTCAGCGAAGCAACACGGCCGTAGTTGGCGCCGGCGGCAAAACCACGACAACGTTCTCTCTCGGGGCCGAGCTTCACGCATTCGGCGATCGCACGATCGTCACCACGACCACCAAGATGGGTCGTGATCAAACCGGCGGCCTGGTCGTCGTCGGACGCGATTCTGCCGACATCATACGTGCACTTGATATGCAAGGAACCTGTCTCGTCGTAGACCAGGAGCGGACGTCGGACCGAAAGATCGCTGGCCTCTCGGCCGCCGAGGTAGACGAGTTGTTTCTCGTAAACCCAGCGATCGTGAACCACATCGTGGCCGAGGCCGACGGAGCACGGAAGCACACGGTCAAGGCACCGGCTCCCCACGAACCGGTCATTGCCTCATCCGTAACGCACGTCATTGCGGTGATCGGGGCCGGGGCTCTCAACCGAGTCATCGAGGATCAGGCGCATCGGCCCATGCGAGTCGCCGCTGCCGCGGGACTCAATCCCTATGACCGCTTATCACCGCTCGGCGCGTCGAGGCTCTTGAGCGATGGCGAGCGGGGTAGCCGCAAGTCTGTACCGCCCGATGCCTGGTTCGGCGTGCTCATCAATCGCATCACTCCGGCGCAACAGGGCGCCGCGACGGAGCTCCAGGGGTTGCTCCTCGAGCTCGGTATTCCGTGCCTTACACGACCCGAGTGGACCTGAGCGGTCACATTTCGATGGCGTTGCCGTCGGGCCAGCGTTCCTCGGGAATGTCGGTCTTGGCTGCGAAGTACGAGATCCAGTCACCCGACTCCACCCTCGGCCCGAGCGTGAAACGCTCCGGTCGAATTTCATACGTCCAACACTCGACGGTCTCTCCGCTCTGGGTTACCGTCGTCGGAATCCGCAGGTAGTAGCTCCCCTCCGGTCGGTCGGGGAAGTACTGCTCGATCTCGTCGAGGCGCGCGAGGGTACTTCCGTCCACCTCGTAGAGTTCGCCGACGACATCGCCCGCATCGTGCCCCAAGGCGTGACCCACTGCGTCGAGCACGAGCCCCGGGAAGGCCCCTAGGTCGAACAGCGTGCCTCGGATCACCGCCATCCCAAGGTCACGGCTCTGAGGCGCCAGCATCGGCAACGCCCGCACTCCCCCCTTGCGAAGTGTCCCGTACACAAACACCAGTGATTCACCTTCAGTCATTGCACCATTCTTGCGGTCGAGCGCTGGTGCGCGTGGGCTTTCTCGCTGCTGCAACGGCATTCATCGCGCACCCCTGGCACCGTTCGCTATTTCCGTCCCGGTCGATTCCTACCGAATCCTTTGCTCCAGCATCACGACACCCACTTGTCCGCTGGCCTCAGGTTTCGTCCTAGGCGGAGCACTTCGGGACGTTGCCACCAGCAAGTTACGCCTTTCGCCTCCGGTTTCCGCGGCCATTTGCTGGCCCTCCGCCGCTACGGGAGGCGTGGCAGACGAAGCGACCAAGACAAGAACAACTGCGGCACACAGAAGTCGCCGCATCCGAACCGCCAATCTACGCTGGCCACATATCAACCCGGATCATTCATCGTCTGGAGACGGTTCGGTCGGCAATTAAGGTCCCCTTTAGGAACAGCCCACCCCGCCACTTCTCCGCCCCCACTTGGCGCTGCGTTCCAACACGTCGTCCCGCAGCGGACAGGCTCCGCACTCGACGGAGTCGATGTCAAGCGCACGGACGATCAGCGGGATACGGGAACCTTCAAGTACCAGAAACTGATAGGCGCTCCCGAGTACCTCAGGGGATTCAATCGAGAACAAGGCCGCGGAAACTCGTTCGTCGACTGCCGTCAGACTCAGCGCAATCCTCTCACCAGCGAATTCGAACGGGTCGGCAACCACGAACTCCCACATCGAGATCACCCCCACCGGGCCGATAAACGCGAACCACCCGAGTCGGGACTTGACCAGTCGCCGTTTGCTCCATTCCCCAATCTGGCTTGTTACGTACGGGCGAACTTTTGTTGGCTGTGAGAACGTCCCCTTCGGCTCTTCAAGTTCTACTCGGACCTCGGGTGTCTGCGGAAGAGCCAACCGCTGCCGCGGTCGTAGAGGGTCGGAATTGGCAGAGTCGGCTACGTGAGGGGTCCCGTCTCGACCCCTTCGGACCAAACCAGTCTGCTCGGCAGCCTTCAGCTCGGCCTCTGACATCCCAGGCTGCACAACCTCGGTTTCGCCTTCTGTGGCAACGATTCCAAGCGCGTCGTAGTCGCGGATCGGTTGCCGTATCGGTAGTTGTCTCGGGCCGAATCGACCGGCCGCCGAGGGGCCGACACATTGGAGTGGGTTCTCGTTCCTGCGGCCGTATCTTGGGCCGCGGAACCCGTCGACGAGCCCAACTCAGCACCGCCATGGCCGAAAGGTACGTGAACGACGTCGGATGCAACAGCAGTACCGGAACGTCCCGTGGCGAGGATCACCAAAACGAACACCAACCGACCAAGCAAACGAAGCCGACCTCCGTTTCGCTTCACAGCCCCTCCCTCCGACAGCCAAACAGTACCCGTTCACTGCACAAACCCGCGGACCAGTATCGCCTCGCGAAATGAAAGCGATACCGGTCAGAAATCAGCGGGCGAACAAGATCTGTGGTGGCGGTGGACTATTCGCCGTGCGACCGTTCGGCCACTCAAAGATCAGACTCGTATGATCACGATCCCAACGAATCGTGAGGCGATGCTTGTGCACGTAGCGGTGATGAAACTTACAAAGCGCACATAAGTTCGTGAGCTCATGCGTGCCGAGATTGACGCGTTCTTTGATGTGATGAACATCAGTCCAACGCGCCGGACGATCACAACCCGGAAAGCGGCACCAATGATCTCGTGCCATGACCGCACGACGATTCCGAGCCGGCACCTCCGACGTCGGCGTACCAACATCGAACGGAGTGCCATTGGCACTCAACCACACGCTCGTGGTCACGCAATCACACAACAACATGTCACGCGTGAACGACGACAACCGCACCATTTGCGACGTATGCGCAATACCCGACTTTGCATCAACGATCACCGTCACGTGAGGACGCTCGCCGCCAACAGTGAGCCGGTCTTCGTTCGCCAACGACTCATGAGCAATATCAACCAACGCGTCGTGTCGACGCTGCGCCGGGGTCCGATTGTCACCCTCGCACGGTTTCGGCATCGCTGCTTCGAGCGCTTTCGATAACGCTTCACCGCCGAGCGCGTCGAGCAGACCGTTGAGGATCCACATCCCACCCGACGTCGGCGACAACTGCACCCGACGCGCCTCTTCGTGTTCCTTCTCACACGTCGGGTCACCGAGCGCGTCGTCACAATGCGAAACCCACAACGCGACCGCTTGCCGAAACTTCGAGAACGACAGTGATTCCGCCCACTCCAGCATGTCCGCGGCGGCTCGGACCAGAAACGGCAAACGCGCTTTCGTGACCACGTTCGCAACAACACTCACATGTGACACACCGATCGTGCCCGCGTCAACGGCGTCGGACCAACCGGGCAATTTCTCATACACCTGAGCATGCGCAACACGCTGCTCGCCTTCAGTAGGTCGCGCGTGGGTGTTGAAGGCGAGCCATTCCGAGACGTTGCGGTACCCGTCTTCACGGATTACTGGAGAGTCAGAGAACAACGCGACGATACGTGTACACATGGTATCGAAACGATCAACCAACGCGCGTGCGGCCGCTACGTTCGCCACTGTTACCACCGCGCCGTTTTGCAGGCTGGACACCGCCGACAGTGCCGCAGACTCCGCAAGCTCAAGAGAGTGGTCGAGGGACGATTCCACGTACACATTGTATCGCAAAACCACGAACGTATGTTCGAAGAAATTGGCGAAAACAGCCGAAACCGGCCGAAACCCCCATCTCACCCGTCGTTTCCGCACTTCGCATCGCCACACCGCGAACCCCGCCGCGAACCGGTCGTAAGGCCACACCGCGAACCCCGCCACGAACCCCGCCGCGAACCCCGCCACGAACCCCGCCGCAAGCCCCCGGACCACTCCGGAAGAGTCCGTACCCCCGACAAGGTGGGATACGGTCGTCGCATGAAGAACTGGCCCCAAGCCCGCTGCACCGTGAACGGCGCATCGCTGCGCTACTTCCGCTCTGGAGATCCGCAGAAGCCCCTCCCGCCGCTGGTGCTTGTGCACGGATACACCGACAACGCGCTCTACTTCAGTCGCGCCGCCGAGGCACTGGCACAGCACTGGGACGTGATCGCCTACGACTGCCGCGGCCATGGCGAATCAGACCGAGCCAACGGCAACTTCTCCGACGCCCAACGCGTCGGCGACCTGGTCGCCCTCGTCGAGCAACTCGGACTCGACCGCCCCGCCATGATGGGCCACTCGATGGGAGGAGCGACGATCGCGCTTGCGGTCGCACAGCACCCAAACCTCAGCCGCGGCATCGTCCTCGAAGATCCCGCGTGGTGGGAGTACCCGACACCGCCGACGGCCGAGGAGATGGTGGTCCTCGACGCAGGGCGGATGGAGCGCAACAACGCGTGGCACGACTGGGTCGTTGAAATGCAGAATGCGCCACGAGAGGAAGCACTTGCGCAGCGACGCAAAGACTCGCCCATGTGGGCCGAAGAGGACGTACAGCTTTCACTCGATGCCAGACTCGAATTCGAACTTGATCTGTTCACATACTTTCCTCAACATGAGTCGCCGTGGCGCGGCGTCGTATCGAAGATCGACTGTCCTGCGCTCCTCGTGATCGGCGAGAACGAACGCGGAGGAATCATCTCGGTCGACACCGCCAACGAAGTCACCTCGTTGAACAGTACGTTCACTTGGAAGAAGATCGAAGGTGCCGGCCACGCGATTCGCTACGACCAGTTCGACGCCTTCATGGCCGCGGTCGGCGAGTTCCTCACGCCGCTGCTCGTCAACCCGGAATGAGTAGACAGGAATGAGTAAACACAAAGAGACAGTAGGTATGAGACAGTGAGCATTCCCGCATCGGTAAATCTCATCCCGGAGGCACCGGTTCGCCACATGGTCGAACTCGCCATGAAGGCCGAACAGCTCGGCTTCGAACGCTGCTGGGTATACGACGAAGGTCTGGCCACGCGCGATGTCTACGTCACCCTCACCGCAATCGCGATGAGAACCCGGACCATCAAGATCGGCACCGGCATCACCAACCCCTACACACGCCACCCCGCGAGCACTGCGGGTGCCATTGCGACCATCCACGAGTTGAGCAACGGACGCGCGTTTCTCGGACTCGGCGCGGGCGGCAGCCTGACCCTGGGTCCACTCGGCACGGATCGCTCTCACCCTCTTCGAGCAGTGCGCGAAACCCTCGAGGTGTGCAGGTTGCTCCTCAGCGGTGAAACCGTCAGCTACCGCGGTGAGACCGTCCAACTCACGAACGCGACCCTCGGCTTCGCAGATCCGGAGATCGAGATCTGGCTCGCGGGCCGAGGCCCGAAGATGCTGCACCTGGGTGGTGCATTGGCCAACGGCGTGATGCTCGACTTCCTCCACAAGGACACGATGGGCGACTACGTGGAGCTCGTGCGAACCGGGGCAGAGTCCACCGGCAACGATCCCGACATCTGCTACTCGACCATGATCGTGACCAGCCAGGCGGAGTTCGACGCCGTACGTCCACATATGACCTACCGGCTCGTCGATTCGCCGGACCACGTCAAAGAGCAGCTCGGTATTACGCCAGCCGACGTGGAGAACATCCGACACGCCATGAGTGGCGGTCTCCACGAGGCTGCCCAGTTCGTGAAGGAAGAGTGGGTGCACCCGTTTGTGATCGCCGGCACCGCGTCGGAATGTGGCGAAGAACTAGCCCAGCTCATGGACCAGTACGGGATCGACGAGTTCCTGCTTCCGGTCCTCGAACTGCACCAGGCCGTCGACGCCATGGAAACCCTCGCCGAAGTCCTCCGACACACCTAACGAAGTCCTCCGGCACACCTGACGCCACACCAAATCGCGTGAACACACACAACACGCGAGCGCGCAATAGAGTCGACCCATGAACGATCGCCTCTACTTTCGCCAGTTCCTCTCCGGACGCGACTTCGCAAAGCAGGACCGAGTTGCGCAACAGATGGTGAACTTTGCCTACCTCATCGGCGATCGCCAGACCGGCGAGGCAATGGTCGTTGACCCGGCCTACGCCGTTTCGGAACTCGTTGGGCTGGCCGAGGCCGACGGCATGAAGGTCACCGGGGCCCTCGTGACGCACTATCACCCCGATCACGTCGGCGGAAACTTCATGGGCCACCAGGTCGAGGGAGTCAGAGAATTGCTCGCGCACGACGGCGGCGTCCCGATCCACGTGCAGTCCGACGAAGCCTGGGGCGTCCAACGAGTGACCGGTTGCGACACGAGCGACCTCATCCAACACGAAGGTGGTGACATCGTGATGATCGGCGACATTCCGATCACGTGCCTGCACACCCCCGGCCACACTCCGGGCAGCCAGTGCTTCCTAGTGGACGGCCGATTGGTGTCCGGTGACACGCTGTTCCTGGAGGGCTGTGGTCGAGTCGATCTGCCGGGCGCAGACCCGGCGGCCATGTACAACTCGATCAACAGCGTCCTCGGGTCGCTCCCCAACGAAACCGTTCTCTATCCCGGTCACCTGTACTCCGCCGAACCATCAGCGCCAATGAGCGAAGTACGCGACAGCAACTATGTCTTTCGCTTCAAGACCCTCGATCAGTTCATGATCATGTTCGGCCAGTCGTAACACTCTTTCAAAGGACTTCTCCATGAGCGGTGCAATCTCCAACCTCAAACCCGACGGCACTCCCTACCCCGTGCAACTCGACGACGCGAAGCTTCGAGAGGAGCTGGACCCGCTGTCGTTTGCTGTGTTGCGCCAGGCTGGAACCGAGCGCGCGTTTACCGGTGAATACACCGACACCGACACCGAAGGTGTGTACTCCTGTCGAGCCTGCGATGCGGAACTGTTTCGCAGCGAAACGAAGTTTCATTCAGGATGCGGGTGGCCGGCGTTCTATGAGCCGACAGCCAACGACGCGGTGGTCCTCCTCGAGGACAATCTGCTCGGGTACCCGCGTGTCGAAGCGCGATGCGCGAATTGCGGATCGCACCTCGGGCACGTGTTTCGTGGTGAGCGATTCCCGGTCCCGACCGATGAGCGCTGGTGCATCAACTCGGTCTGCTTGAAGCTGCGA
>JANOWU010000225.1:0-9404 GCA_031418035.1 Acidimicrobiia bacterium | reverse complement strand
TGTCGATGGAACCTACGGACTTACCGAGGAGGGTTGGGACCTCCAACCCGTCGTGTTCGGCCTCGCCAACTGGGCGGCGCGTTGGACCTTCGGCGAGCCCGCGGTCGCAGAACTGGACCTCCGAACGTACCTCGGCCATGTTTCACTGGTGGACTCCCAGCGCGCCGGTGGGGTGGAATTGAACGGCTCCGCGAAGGCAGTCCGCGCGTTCTTCGAAGCGTTTCGCCAGTCACCGGTCGCAACGATCGTTGCCGAATCCCATCGACCGCACACGGGAAAGCGCCTACCCGGCGACGCAACGTAGGCGAAAGGAGAATTCACCGAGCGGCTGGGACATGATGGGCGTACGCTTCGAGTCATGAACGACGGTGACGTTATGTTGCGCAACCAGACGTACCGCTTGTTTGTCGATTTGGGCCGTGCTCCTTCCGTTGAGGAAACTGCTGTGGAGGCCGGATTGACAACGGATGAGACGGGTGCCGGATGGCGACGTCTTCATGATGCTCACGCGTTGGTTTTGTATCCCGGTTCGACAGAGATCCGCATGGCGAACCCGTTTGCTGCCCAGCCAACACCGTATCGGGTGACTGCCAGTCGAAGGTCCTGGTTCGCGAATTGTGCGTGGGATGCATTCGGGATTTGCGCAGCGTTGGATGTCGATGGTCGGATCGAAACGATTTGCTCCGATTGCGACGACGAGATCGTTGTTGAGGTTGTTCATCGTCGACCGGATTCGGAAATGGTTGTATTTCATTGCCTCGTTCCTGCGGCTCGATGGTGGGATGACATTGTCTTCTCTTGAAGCACGATGAACCTCTTCCGGTCGGAAGAGCATGTGGCCCGCTGGCTGAACGGACGGCAATCGGGTGCCACACTCACGGTTGCGAAACTGTGCGATCTCGCTCACGCTTGGTGGGGAGATCGTCTGGCCTCGGATTGGCGTCCGCATCAACGCAACCAGAACCAGTCGATCCTGGCCGAACTCGGGCTAACAGGCCCGTTCTGGGAACTTCCGTAAAACGGCCGTTCGACTCGACGATCTCACCTGGTCAACGTCAACATGGCGGGCGATCCATGGTCCGGTCTGCGGAGTCACAACACTCAACCTCGCTAGTCGGCGGTGTGGCGTGCTGATCGTCGGGCGATACCCATGGTGAGCCCAACCGTGATCAATCCGATGCTGGTGACGAGTGACATCATCATCAGTGCCCAGCCAGCTCCGGGGAGTTCGCGATCGTTGTACGGCGGCACGTTGATCACCACGATCACTGCGGCCAGCAGCCCGATACCGACGATGAGAATCATGCGCCAACGATTTGCAACGCTCACACCGGCTCTGCTGGCCGGGCGGGCCGCTTTCCATGACAGCGTGGCGACAACGAGCGCGACGATTGCGATCACGAGGAACACGCCAACGATCGGACCGGTGCCTGCGACGACGGCAAGCACGAGGGCGGCCACGGTACCGACGGTGGCGATGACGGCGATGGTTTGTGCCGCGGGACGGTTCATTCGAGCCTCCACGTGTTGGGAAGGGATACTGACGACAAGGTCGCGGATCGTCTGCCGCCAGACACGGGCGGCGCCGTCGTCCCCTAGCTGCTGGGAGAAGGTGGAGATGAGGTCGGCGCCGTGTTCGGCACGAAAGGACTTCGGGTAGAGGCGAGTCAGTTGTCGGTACAGCGCAACGCTCCGTTGGGCATTCATGTTGTGACACCTCCGATTCCGGGGACTTTCCGGAATCGGTGGACGAGCGTGCGGAGTCGATCGAGTTCGGTGCGGGCGACGCGTTCTCCGGTTTGTGTGAGGCGGTAGTAGCGGCGGCGTTCGTTGCCCGAGCGGTCCGAATCGTCCGTGGTTTCTTCGATCAAACCGTCAGCGAGGAGCCGGTTGAGGGTGCCGTAAAGGGTGCCCGGACCCATATGCACCGAACCTTGGCTTTGCTCCTTGATGAGGCGCATCAGCGCGTATCCGTGGTTTTCGCCGTCGAGTAATGCCAGTAGCAGGTACATAGAGGCGGCAGGCATCGGTCGGTCAACAGAGCGTCGGGGCATACTCGAAGTATGATGTATCAGTGTTCGATAGTCAACTGCCCTTCCTGCGAACGACCCGCAGAGGGTGGTGCAGTCGGGATCGAGACGAGGTCGTTCCGGTATCGGCATGTGGTGCCCGTGACCGTTCGATGATCGAGGTGGTCGGCGAGTTCCGGCAACACCGTGCGGATGGTGTCGATGGTGGCTCGGATACGACTGCTGATCGCCTTGCGGGCACGTTCGGCGGGATGGTTGGCGAAGTGGCGCGGTGCCCCACCGAGCCCGGTCGCGCGTCGTAGCTCGGCCAATAGCTGCTCACGCTCTCGTTCGATCCTGACGGCCGACGCCTCGTCGTGATCACGCACGGCCTGCGCCGCGTCGTCATCGAGGTCGGCTAAGCGGACGCGATAGGCCTGCAACGCAGCCCGGTCGGCAACGGGTCCCGACGGTTGGCCGCGCCCGGCTGAGCCCATGAGCTCGAGCGCGGTCACGTCGACCCCTGGACGAGCGAGCAGGACCGCAAGGTCGGCCAGCCCCTTGGCGTGGGGAAGAGTCGCTGTCCTTCCGGCGAACTCCAGATGCCAGACCCGGCCCGCCTGCGTGAGCCGGGGCACCGGTACTGCCGGTGATGCCGACACGGACATCGGCAGTGCTGTCGGTGCGGGTGCAGTGGAGAACACCGACGGCCTTGTGCCCGCCGGCGCGCCCGACGCAGGGCTGTGGTCCAGCTCGGCCAGCCACGTGGGCGCACCGAGGCTGCGGTAGATGGTCCGGGCGCGGTCGAGCAGGATTATTGCATCGTTGGGGTGCCCGAGCGCAGCCGCAAGCAGCCCGGCAGTGTGGGCGTGGCTACCGGCGAAGGCGACGAAGGCGCCGTTCACGCCGCATGCGTGTGCGAGCGTCACGACGTCGTCGAAGAGCTCTCGGCACAGCCGCTCGTCGTCGAGCGCGATGGCTGCGACGGCGAGCTCGCGGACGAACACCGACCAAAGGTAGGACCGGTCGGCTTGCCAAGTTCCGAGACCGGCGACGACGTCAACATGGTGACGGGCCCGCGTCAGATCACCGGCGCGGGCGTAGAACCCGGCAGCCACCGCATTGGCGTGCACGGGTGCGCCGGTCCAGTGCTCGACGGCCTCGACCGCGAAGCCATGCAACTCGTCGACGTTTCGTCGGGCCCGGACCAGCTCGAGCCGTTGGGACATGCGAACGTTGCCGGTGTCGGGCTCCCGGATGCGAAGCCCGAGGGCCGTCGCCGTATCGATGCGCTCCTCCGCTTCGTCGAGGTGACCGTGCAACAGCGCCAGTGCTGCTCTGCGTGTCTCGGCGGTGTAGCGATGGCGGGGTGGGGCGAGCTCGTCCAGGACCTGCAGGCACAGGGTGAGCGCGCCCACGAACGCGGCCGAGCCACGCTCGAGCTCTGCGTTGGCCAACAGCAACAGGCCTTCCGCATGTCGCTCGGGAGTCCCCGTCCGCTGTGCCAGTTCGGCGATCTCCCGTGCGATCGTCGCTCGTTCGTCGGCGGTGCCGGGTGTCCACAGAACGTCGTGACGGGCAACCAGGCACGCGAGGAGTGCCGCGTCGTCACCGGTCGCCCGCCCGATCTGGATCGCCTTCCGGCTGAGGGGCTCGGCGCGCGGACGCTGGTCGGCGACGGAGTGCTGGAGCGTGCGGGCAAGCGTCGCGGTCACCATGGCCTCCATGACGGCGTCGACCCCCGCAACGGCGGCGCGTGCCTCCTCGAGGCTGGCGATCACGTCGTCGCGGCGCATCGCGAACTGCGACCCCAGTTCGGCGTCGGCGAGGGCGACCGACGCCAATCGCCCGGCGTCTCCACTGCGCAGGCAGACGCCACGCGCCATGAGCAACAGGCCCTTCGCATCAACGGGAGAGCCGGCACGGGTGAGGGCGTCGGCCTCGTCGAGCAGCACGTCGGTCAGGACGTCGTCGGCGATGGCCGCACCCGCATCGGCTGCAGCCGCCCGGAGCCGTCGGAGGTGGCCGGCTGCTTCGACGAAGGCCAGCGCCGATCGATCGACCTTTGCCGCCCGCCTCGCCCAACGCGCCGCCGAGTCCGGTCCCGCGAGCGGAATGGCAGCGCTGTAGTGACGGGCGACGTCCCCCGGCGCAACGTCGCCGACACGTGCGTATCGCCCTTCCAACGCGACCGCGACCGTGTGGTGGATACCGATGCGACGCGACGGTGGCACACGCATGACCAGCGTCTCGCGCAGGAGGTCGTGGGCGAACCGGGCACGGGCCACCCCGGCCACGAGCACACCAGACGCGAGACCATGGGCGATGCACGCCTCGACGTCGGCGGTCGACATTGCAAGGGCGCCAGCGATCACATCCGGAAACACCTCCATCCCGGCCACAGCAGCAACCTCAAGCATGGCCAGCGTGGATGGTTCGAGTCGGCCCAGACGCCGCTCGATCATCTCGCGCACCACCACCGGCACGGTCACCACATCAATGTCCGGTTCCGGGTCGAGAAAGGTGTCAGGAGCGTGCGACGCCGACCGTCCTGCGAGGAGCGATGCCTCGAGCGTGAGCTCGCGTACGAAGAACGGATGTCCGCCACTGCGACGATTGATTCTCGAGCTCGCTTCGACAGACACTGGTTGCCCGGCCACCCGCTCCACCAAGGCGCGGACGGCTTGTTCGTCCAGCCCCTGCAGTTGCACGTGGTCCGCGCACGACCGAAGCGAGTGCAAGCGAGCCTCGGCGGCGTGGTCGAGCTCGTCATGGCGGTAGGCGCCTATGACGCACACGCCAGCGCGCTTCGGCGACCGGGCCACGAACTCCAACAGGGCGAGCGACGAGTCGTCGGCCCACTGCAGGTCGTCGAGCACGATCAGGAGGGGACGTTGGCGTGCCAGCGCGTCGAGCCATCGCTCGACCGCGTCGTGCAGGAGCACGGGCGAACCGGCCGATACGACCGCCAATGCGCTCGACGTCTGAGCTCCGATGGTGGATGCAATCGCAGTTGCGATCGCGGCGAGCATCGGCGCATCGTCGCCGGCGAGCGCGCACGCACGATCGCTCCCGACCTGGCGGACGACATCGTTGCATGCCTGCGTCCACGGCCAATAGCCCGGGGCGCCGGTACCGGCCACGGCGGTGCCCCAACCGACGCGCAACCCGTGCGCGACGGCGACGTCAGTCATCGCTCCGAGGAGCGTGGTCTTGCCCATGCCGGCGCTCCCTGCGACCAGGGCGGTCAACCGCTCGCCCTCGGCCGCCTTGGACACCATCGCCGACAGGCGGAGCATCACGTGCGCGCGCCCGAGGATCGATGCTTCCCTCCCGATCGCGCGGCGTGCGTCCGATACGTCCGATACGTCAGGTGTAGGGGCTGCGTCGCCGACGATACGCGCGTGTGTGCCCGCCTTGCCGTCAGGTTTTGATCCATCCCGGTTGTCGGGCACGAGTCATTATCGCAGCCTTGCCGCGAGCTGCCGCGTGGCGATCCGCCACACGGCAATCATCGCTACGACTGGCGCTGCGCCGGAGTGGGCGGCGGGTCGTGGACGACGAGCTCCAAGCGGTCGGGTCGTGCGTAATGGCCGACGGGATCGAACTGACGGCGGGCCAGGGTGAGTTCGGAGAGGTCGACGGTCATCACGAGCATGCCTGCCTCGCCGACGAGCGGCCCGGCGAGGAGGGTGCCGTGAGGTCCGACGATGCAGCTGTTGCCTCGGGCGGCGAGCCACACACCTGCGTCGCGAGCAGTCTTGCCGAGTCGATCCGTGACCGGTCCGGGGATGTCGACCGATTGGTCGTGCAGTCGCCGATACCAGTCTCCGTCCGCCCAGGCCGGTCGGCGCCAGACCCAGTCCGGGTAGCCGGGGACCACTGCCTCTGGGAAAACGACCAGCTGTGCGCCCTGTCGAGCCGCGTCTTCGATGTGCCCGACGAGGCGTTCAACCGTGGCGTCACGATCGAGGAACACGGGGGTCGCCTGCACCGCCGCGATCGTGACCGTCGAGCCGGCGCTCATCGCGTCCCCGCCGCAACCAGCATCTCGCACGGGCCCTCGAACCCGTGATCGCCCTCGAACGCGGCGAGCTCACGGGCGATCTCGTCCCACACGTCGTCGCGCTCGCGTTCGGGAAGCGTGCTGAGCATCTGGTGGAGCGCGCCGAAGGACTCCCGCTCGAAGCGGACGCATTCGGTCGCCGACGGGAGTCGCAACGGAGACGGAACTGCTTCGACGATGACGTTGCGAAAGCCGGCGGTGGTGAGCGCGTCCTCCAAGACGCCCGGCCCGCCGAGGCTGAATGGTCCGGGCTGACCGGGTTGCGGGGCAGGGAGGTTCGCACGGCGGCGGATGATCGAGACCGGGATTGCGAAGAACTGGTTGCGGTCGGCGGTGGCGTAAACGACGGCGCCGAACCTTCCGCCCTCCTTCAACGCGCGGCGGATGCCGGCCAGTGCCCGCTGCTGGTCCGGGAAGTAGATCAGGCCGACGCGCGACACTGCCACGTCGAAGGATCCGGGCGCCACCTGGTCCAGGTCCTCCCCGTCGGCCTCCAGTGTGGAGATGTTGGTGATACCTGCCTCGGCGGCGGCCCTCGCTGCATAGGCCAGGATGGTGGGTGAGATGTCGGTGGCGACGACGTGTCCCGACGGTCCGGCGATGCGAGCGGCGGCGATGGACTGGCCGCCGGCTCCGGCGGCAACGTCGAGCACCCGGTTCCCCGCCCTCACATTGGTCAGCTCGAGCATCCGCTGGGTGGCGTCGCCGAGCCACGACTCGAGTGTGGGGCCCCACCGATGCCACGCCTCGGCGGCGTCATCCCACTGCCGGCGTGTGGTCGTCTTGTAGTTGATCGGATCGAAGCTCATGGCTGCCTCCTCGGCAATTTGCGGTCACGGTGTGGGTGGTGCTCCTCAACCGTAAAGGCGCCAGATCGGCAAACGAACCCGGAAGTTCGCGCCTGGCAGATCGCCAGATCATCAGATCCACCCACAAAGGGAGCCGCGACGACGCTGCGTTCGACGGACGACTCACACGTTGGCGGGCGGTGTCTCGGCCAGGGTGGTGCTCGCATTGCGGCTCGTTGGCAACCGCCTTCGCGGTGTCGCCTGCGCCGCTGTTGGAACGGCTCTGGTCGGCCTCGTTCTTTTGGCCTAGCCCACGGAGCCGTTCGGTGCCTGCCGTCGGTGCGTCTTCGACGTTGATGGTGTTCCATTTGCAGGTGCGGAGGTCGAACGCGTGGGCGGTGGCTCCCGCTGCTTCGAGTTGCGGGTCGCTGAACACCGATGGATCGCCGGTCTCGGCGAGTTTCTGGAGTTGAGTCCGAAACGTCAAGACTGCGGGGTCGAGCTCCGACATCGACGTGACGCCACCTTCGTTCGCCGCCGCCCTGGTCAGAGAACGAAGCGAGCTCCCCGCAACGACCACTGCAGCCACGCCGCCGCTGACGGACGCGAACCTGGATCACCAGCCGGGGACGATGCATCGAACATCTCGTACCGGCGAACCACCACTTGGCGGCTCAACCCCGCGATGAATTTGAGTACCTTCTTGACGCGCACGCTGCTCGCTCCTCGCTACCAGATCTAGAGAGTCCGGAAACGTAGGAAACGAGCAGCGTGCTGCGCGGACCCCAGCCTCAACCACCCACGAAAGCGTCAGTTGAGCCTGATTTCCGAGCGTGAGCGCCCCGTGCCCGCGGTTCGGTGGGTGTCTCGTTTGAGACTCGGGTGGCTGCGGCGCTTCCCTGGTGGAGTCGTGTGCTTGACTCAGGCTCCGGTTGTGCTGAGAAGTCTGCGCTCGTAGTCGTCGGCCAATCCCAGGAGTGCTTTCTTGCAGTCGCCGGTCACGCTCGAGCCGCGCATCACGGCGAGGGTGTTGGGGTTGAGGTCGGCGAGGGACCGGATTGTCGGTGCACTGGTTGGGGTGATGCAACTGGCGCCGAAGGTGTCCTCGGCCTCTGAGGCTGCAGCGAGGACGTCGTTCGAGGTGAGTGGGGGCCCCTGACCGAGTTGGGAGAAGAGATCACCGCAGAAGAGCGTTTTGGTTGTCTCGTCGAACAGCACGCGAGCTTCCCGGCCGTGGGGCACGTGTGGCGTGTCGATGTGTCGCACTCGATGCCGGCCGAGTTCGAGGACTTGGCCAAAGGCGAGCGGGACGGGAGGGCGTCGGCGAGATCGTTGAGTGACACCATGCAGCCGAGTCCGCCGTGCGCGACCTGCGCTCGGGGTGCAGCGGCCAGGAATTTGTTCATCGAGCCGCACTCGTCGGCTTCGACGTGCCCGAAGGTGATCCATCGGAGTGTCTCGATCGGGACGACGGTGGCGATCGCTTCGCTGACCGAGTCGAACAGCATCCGTTGCCCGGTGTGGAACAGCAACGGTTCGATGAGTCGTCGATCAGGAACTGGTTGAACGTGAAGCCGGTTGGGCCGACATCGGGGACGAAGGTGGAGAGACGCTAGATGCCGTCGGCGATCTCGTCGATCACTGTGTTTGTCATGATGGGGTTTCCTTTGTTCGTGCGGATTATCAGAGCGGAAGGGTGTGTTTGAGGACGCCGTTCGCGGTGGTTCGTTCGGCGAGTGTGCGGACGAAGTCGACGACACTGATGTGGATCAGGAGGCTTGTCGGTTGATGTTTCCCTGAAGCAAAAGTGCGAGGATTCGACGGTGAGCGATTCATCGATGGTGCCTGTTCCCTACCCGCGATGGATTGTCGAGGACGAACCTACGCCGAGGTTTCCGATCTGGACCCGCGGCAACGCCGGTGAGGTGTTTCCGAACGTCGTCACGCCGCTCGGCGGCACCATCTACGCCGACGCGCCGACGATCGGTCACCGCCGCAACTTCGCTCAGATGGGCGTGTTTACCGAGGCCGAGGTCGACAAGCACGGCATCGCGGTGTCCGGCATCTTCGGCGGCTACCTGTACCTCAACATGTCGGTATTCAGGCTGATGGGGGTTTAGCCCGAAAGCCCCGGCAAGCCGCTGACGCTGGGCGACGGCGTCCTGACCGTCGGCGGCGAGCGGTGGTCCGGCAAAGAGATCTCTATGGCCTGGTGGCTGGGCCGGTTGGAGCCGGGGCGTGCCGCCGAGCCCGGGCCGGCGATCACGCGTTTTGCGCCCGGCCGCACCGGCCCGGGCCTGACCGATGAGATGCCGGCCTTGGTCGCGCGCATGCGGCGCGAGGGCGCCGCGGTCATCCGGCATCATTACGGGCTCTGGTATGACCGCCGCCGCATCGACCACCAGATGATCCGCCGGCCGGATGCCGAGGTGTGGCCGCCGTTTTTTGAGCAACCGTTTGCCCGGAGCGGGCAGGGGACGGCGTGGGACGGTATCAGCCGCTACGATCTCACGAAATACAATCCGTGGTATTTCGGCCGGC
>JANOWU010000224.1:0-2744 GCA_031418035.1 Acidimicrobiia bacterium | reverse complement strand
TAAACACGGAGCTGATTTACCCTCCCGTCGACGCAACCCGTGAGTCACTTCTCCAGTTGTCGAATGTGGCGCCGGCCAATAATCGGACCATCTCGTGAGGATTGGCCAGTTAGGGAGGCAGAGCCCCTAGATTTCTTCTGTGCGCGGGGTGTGGTCATGACGAACATTGTCGGAAGAACAGCTGAGCTCGCCCTCGTCGAGGAATTGCTGGACAACGTCGAGAAGTCCTCAGGCGGAGCGCTTGCATTCACCGGGAGTGCGGGGATCGGCAAGTCGTCGTTGCTGCGTGAGGCACGCGAGCGGGCCTTGCGGCGCGGCTTCGAGGTGCGCCACGTGACTGGTACACCGTCGGAGTCGGACCTGCCGTATGCGGCACTTCATTCGCTGTTGCTCTACGACGATCGCGATGATCTTCCCGAGTCCCTATCCAACGCGATTGGCCTACGAGCCGCCGAAACTGCCCCGTTCGTGATAGCCGTCGCGGCCTCCTTGGTCCGCCACTTTTCCGTGCGGGCTGAACAGACGCCCCTTGTGATCGTGGTCGACGACATGCAGTGGATCGACCCGTCAAGCGCCGCCGTTCTCGCTGTTGCTGCTGGTCACCTGCTCGCCGACCAGGTTGCGATGATCTTCGCGATCCGGACCTCGGGAGCCCGACGTCCCTTGTCGACCTCGCTGGCAACCGATTCGATAGCCCCGAAGGAGATTGAACTCGCGCTTGATCTCGATCAGCTCGACAGCCTCGGTCTCAAGACCCATGAGCTGCAGCCACTGACCGCCAGCGAAAGCACGGTCATGCTCCACAACCTCGGTGTCGCCCCGGCCGATTGTCATGTGATCACCGAACGCTCCGACGGGGTGCCGCTTCTATTGACCGAGGCGGCACGCGAGGTCCACTACGACGCCGACGTCGGCGAAGTCTTCGAAGAGCTGCAACGCGAGTACCTCCGACGTGTTCGTGCACTCAGCAAACCAGCGCAGCAACTCTGCAACATCGCGTCGATAGACGAAGGACTCGACGTCGTGAGCGCGATCCTCGCGACGTCGTTCGAAGAGGCGGCCGACGCGGCCGTTGACTCTGGTCTGATCGAAATCGACGATCACCGAGTGAGCTTCACCCATCCGCTCGTCCGCGCCGCGCTCGAGCGGGCACGCTCTGAAGCGGACACGCGTCAGGCGCATGCGCTGGTGGCCGCCGCGTTGAATGCGTCGGAGCAACCTGATCGCTTCACCCTGCATCGAGCTGCGGCAACAGCGGGACCCGACGACGACGTAGCCACACTTCTGGTGGAATTTGCCGAGCGAGCTCGAGTTCGAGGAGCGCTCCTCGAATCTCATAGGGCGACTCTTCGCGCGGCTGATTTCACGTCGGACACTTCTGCACGCCTCAGGCGCCAACTCGAGGCCGCGGAACTCCTCTATTACAGCGGCGACGCGGCCGGCGGCGCCGCACTCGCCCGTCAGGTTCGCGCGAGCACGGAGGAGCCCGAGATCGTTCTCCGTTCGGAGCTCGTTGCCGCGAGGGCGTCGGAATGGACGGACAACGCCGGTACGACCGTGAAGGAACTCGCTCGCGTTGCGGCCCAATACGAGGCGACGAACCCCGCCCTGGCCATCGAGGCACTATGCCAAGCCTCGGCCATGGCATTCCTTGCCGACAGCCTCACGCGGGGTATCGATCAAGGATTGCAGGCTCTCGCCCTCGCTGAGGCAACGGGCGACGAATTCAACAAGATCGTTGCCGTCGCGCATGTCTCGTGGAATCAGTTTCTCGCCGGGCAGACTAGCCAGGCCGTCGAGAACATGGCGTCGATCGAACCGCTGTTGCTTCACCTCGTGGAACAATCCGAGACGCTTGACGCGTTGCTCGTGGCGCAACGGCTCTCGATGCAGGCCGTGATGGTCGGAGACTGGGCCCTGGCGGATCGTCTCACGGCGTTGTCGATTGGCCGGTCTCGTCGGCTCGGTTTCCGACTTTCGGCCGTGCTCTTCGGTGGCATTCGCGGCGCCTTCCGGTGGCGCAGCGGTCACTTGGAGGAGGGTCTGAGTCTGACCACCGACGAACTCTTCGAACGGACTCTTCCGCCCCTTTCGTTCTGTTGGGCGTCGGCGGCGGCTGGGCAGATCGCCGCTGCGCTCGGAAAGGTGGAGGACACCGAGCGACATGTGGAGAATGCGCTTCGAATCGCCGAGGCGCTCGACGTACCGCTGGTGAAGGCCTGGGCGAACGCAGCACGAGCGCACCTCCACCTATCCATGGATGAGTCGGCGAAAGCAGCGGAGCTCCTCGACATGGTCGCCGGCATAGCCGACGCGATATCGCTTCGGGAGCCGGGCTTCTTTCTGTGGCACGGCGACTATCTCGACGCTCTTCTCGGGTGCGGTCGAGTCGACGACGCCAATCGCGTTCTTCGTGACTTACGCGATCTTGCGGCGACGACCGGACGGAAATGGGCGGAAGGCGTCGTGCTCCGCACCGAGGGTGTGATGAGCGAAGGAGCCGACTCGGACGCCAAGTTTGGTGCCGCGGTCGAGCTCTTCACCCGCCTGAAGGTTCCGTTCGAAGTTGCCCGAACCAACCTGGCCTGGGGGATGAAGAACCCTGCCGAGGAACACCGGGTGAGGCTCGCCAAAGACGCCTTTCAGGCGATGGGCGCTCAACTGTGGACTGAACGGGCGTACGTGCGCCGTCAACAAGCAGACGCAACGGAGAGTATTGCTGCCGCACCATCGATCTTCACGAC